>CAYSHQ010000096.1:0-7143 GCA_964430835.1 uncultured Lentisphaerales bacterium | reverse complement strand
CCTGGCTCGCCGGGCGGCGGGTGGGGTTGCTGAGCCACCAGGCCGCGGTGGACGCCACGGGGGCCACCTCGGCGCAGCAGTTGCATCGCGAACTCGGCGCGAAGCTGGTGGCGCTCTACGGCCCGGAGCATGGCTTCCTGGGTCAGGCCGGCGCCGGGGAGGCCACCTACACGCGCCGTCACCCGGACTGGGGGATCCCGGTCTATTCCCTCTACGGCGCCTGCCGCAAGCCGACGCCGGAGATGCTGCGCGGAGTCGAGGTGGTGGTGTGCGACCTGCAGGATCTCGGGGCACGCTGCTACACCTACCTGGCTACGTTGCGCAACATGCTCGAAGCGGCGGCGGAGGCCGGCGTGCGCGTGATCGTGGCGGATCGCCCAATCCCCCTGCCGCAGGTTGTTGACGGACCGGAACTGGAACTGGCGCACCTCTCCTTTGTGGGGCCGGCGCAGATGCCGATGGCCACGGGTCTGACGTCGGCAGAGTCCGCGCGCTGGCTGGTGCAGAACGCGGCGATTCCGGTGGAGTTGCAGGTGGCACCTATGCAGGGGTGGGCCCGCGACGGGCGGCGCGGGTGCGATTGGCCGGAGTTCATCCCCCCTTCGCCGGGGATTCGCACGTGGGAGGCCGGCATGAGCTACCTGGCCACGGTGCATTCGGAAGCGTTGCCGGCGCTGGACTGCGGGCGCGGCACGAATCTGGCTTTTCGCACACTGGGGGCGCGCTGGCTGCGGGCCGAGGCGTTCTGCGCGCAGATGCAGCAGTGCGGTCTGGTCGGCGTGCAGTTCCATCCGCACCGGTATGTGGGCGGGGTCGCGCCCTATGCCGGGCGGGAACTCGATGGCGTGCGCCTGGTGGTTACCGATTCGACGCGCTTCCAGCCGGTGACCACCGCGGTGTATCTGCTGCACACGCTGATGCGGATGTACGGTGCGGCGCGGGTTTGGCGGCACGCCGGCGTACGGCCGGCCTGGTTTGATCAGTTGTATGGCACCTGTCAGGTCCGGCAGGCGTTGCTACGCGGTGTGCCGCCGGCGGAGATCGTGGCAGCCTGGCAGGAGGGGCAGCAGCGTTATGCCGCCACGCGCCGCCAGGCCTTGCTGTATTGACATAGGAAGCCAGCAATACTCATTATGTACTTATGGCGGCGGGTCCGGCGGCCCCGCCCTACCAATATCAGTGTGGAATCGACGGATTGTGGCAGGTAGGGCGGGGCCGCCGGACCCGCCGAGTGCTATAATGAGCATTGCTGGTGGCACGTAGTCGCGGGTTCATGAATGGGAGCTTATTGTTATGCGTATTGGAATAATTGGTGCCGGCCATGCCGGGATTGAGGCGGCGCAGGCGGCGCGGCAGGCGGGTGCGGCGGTGACGGTCTTCTCGGCGGAGGCGGTGCTGCCGTATTTTCGGCCACGCCTGGTTTCGGTGGCCATGGGGCAGGTGGCGCCGGAGGCCATTGCCATGCATCCGGCCAGTTGGTATGAAGAGCGCGGGATCGGGTTGCGGCTGGCGACGCCGGTGTCGGATCTGGATGTCGCCGGGCGATCAGTGGTGGCGGGTGGGGTGCGCGAGGCTTTTGATGCGCTGATCCTGGCATGCGGTGCGTTGCCGATCTGCCCGCGTCTGACGGAGGAAGGGGGCGTGCCGCTGATCGGTACCTTGTGGGCTATGGCCGAGGCCATCGCGATACGGGCGCAGGCGATGCGGCGCGTGGTGGTGATTGGCGGGGCGGCTTTGGGGGTGGAGAGCGCCTTGCGCGCCCGCGAACAGCAGCTGGACGTGGTGCTGGTCGAGCGCTTGCCGCGCCTGTTCCCCCTCTTGCTGGGGGCGGACGCGGCAGGGGTGGTGCAGCGGCAACTGGAGGAGCGTGGCGTAACGGTCCGCACGGGGCAGACGGTGGTGGCGGTGACTGCGTCCGCTGGTGGTGGGCGACTGGTGCATCTGTCGGACGGTTCCCGCTTGGAGGCGGACCTCGTGCTTTGCTGTATTGGTGCCACGCCGAACCTGGCGCTGGCGCGGCAGGCGGGGTTGCCGGTGGCGCGCGGGATACTGACCGATGTCTGCTTGCAGGCGGCACCGGGGATCTTTGTGGCGGGTGATGTTTGTCAGGTGGGGGATCGTCCGGCGCGCGGGGCGGTGCGTGAAGCTGCCGCGCAAGGGCGCTTGGCGGGGGCGAATGCCGTGGCCTATGCCGTGGGTGGTGCCTTGCAGCCGTTTGTGTTTAGCGTGGTGCCGCTGACGGTGCGGGGCGGCGGCGTGGAGATCAATGCCGCAGGGTGTCCCGAGGGTGCTGGGGTGGCGGAGCAGCGCTTAGATGATGGTACGAACCCCGCCTGCTTCCGTGCTCTGACGCGACAGGTGGCCGGTGGCCGGTTGACCGGCGTGCAGATGGTTGGTACGCGCGAAGGGTTTGATGCGCTGGTAGCGGAGTTCGGGAAATAGCGCAACCCCGCGCGCTAGCGGCGTGGGTTTTCGCGTGGTTTATGTTCGGGGGAGAAGGCGGCGGGTTCTGGCCCTTCGGCAGGCGTCCATTCTGCGATCTTGATGGCGGTGAGGGCGGCGCCTTGCTTGCCATGCCCCAGCATACTTTTTTTGTTGGATGTGATGCTCAGCGTGATTTCGACGGCGGGGAGGTGGAGCAAGCATTGCCGGCTGCGAACTTCCCAGGTGCCAAGGGGAGTGCTCTCCGTCGTGCGCCCCACGTCGAAGAGTTTGCCATTGGCGTCAAGCACCACTTTGCCCAGGGCGGGACTGCGCTTCTCGCGCCACGTGAGCGACCAGGTGCCCATCAGATTTTTGATTGTCTCATTGGCTGCGGCCTCGGCGAGGGTGGCTGGCGATGGGGGTTGCGCAGGCGGCGGAGTCGGCGTTTTGACGGGGTCGGGTGGCAGATCGATTTCGATAAAGGTTAGCTCTGCTTTGGCTTCGTTTACCACTTCGCGCACGAGCTTGGCGTCATCGAGGCGGTCGCTGCGTGTTAAATTCTGCATCAGGGGGGTCAGCCGGGCGATATATTGGCGTAAGGCGCACGCTTTGGCCTTTTCATGACCGAGGGCCGCCTCGCGGAGCGTCTTCTGGTAGAGTGCAACCGGACCCTCCAGGGTGGGGTTGATGTTGTTGGTAAGGATGGTCTTGTCCGTTTTGAGGCGTTTGAGCTCGTCCTCAAAGACCAGATAGGTGTCGAGGTCGCCGCTTTTTTTGGCGGTCTGCATTTGTGTTTCGATGGCTTGCCGGTAGGCGACTTGTGCCTGGCCGCATTGCTGGTCGTAGAAGCCGAGCAAGCGTGCCCGATCCGCCGTATAGCTGGTCGTCAGTTCGCCCAGTTCGTTGGTTGCGCCCGCGGCCCAGAGGTGCGCGGCCAGCATGACACTAAGCAAAGCGCAGCCACATACCCGCACGAGTTTGTGCATTGAATAACCCACAGTCACCCCCACAGTAAGAGGGGGAGAGTATTACCCGTTTGTGGGTGGAAGTCCAGTCGGAACGGTAGTCCAAGCCTGTTGTACGTGGGCGCGGCCGGCGAGCAGGTCTTCGGACGGAACGTTGGGGGCGGGCTCGAAGACGCGCAGCACGGGGGCGGCACCATAGAAGGCAAAGTCTGCGAACGGTAACCTTCCGTGCGGTGGTGGCAGGTGGTCCTGGGCCATGGGGCGCACATCGTGAATGTGCAGGCCGGCGGTGATGGGGAGGAGACGTTCGGCCCAGGCGCGATGTTGGATCCACCCCAGATTTTCGCGCACTTGTCCGTGCCCGATATCGTGCCAGTACTCTAGTTGCGGGGAGGCATAGCGCTGGTGCAGGTCGATCATTTCGTCTTCTGTGGGGATGGCTTCCCAGGAGGGGAGGTTTTCCAGGCAGAGCGTGAGCTGCAGGCGTGCGCAGAGCGGGAGGATCAAGTCGAGCGAGCGGTAGAGCGCCTCGAAGTGCTGCGGGGCGCGGCGCGCGCGACGGCGCTGGTTACGCTGCCAAAGTTTGGTGTACCGCTGGCTGGTTAGGCCGTCCTCTTCGGCGGATTCGATGAGTTCATGCGAAGCGGGGGTGATGGGGATGCGTCCGGCATGCAAGACCACGGCACGCGCGCCGGCCTCAGCGGCGAGACGCAACGTTTTCTGCAACAGGAGCGTGGCCATGACGCGGTCATCTTCGTCGCGCGAGGCCAGCAGGTAGAGTTCCGGGTGGCCTCCGGGGGCGCCGAGTGGATAGGGGGCGTACGCATGCACGCTGCTTACGCGCACGGCGCCGGCGTGGACGCGCCGCAGCACGCCGGCGGCCTGGCTCTCGCTGAGCTGGTAGCCGAGTTCCACGCCGGCAAAGCCGAGGGCGAGGATCTCGTCCACCACGCCTTCGCCGGTGGCATGGCGGGCGGCGTTCCAATTGGTGGAAAGGTAGAAATCCATAACAAAAAAGGCTCGCCGGACATGCCGGACGAGCCTGACGGAGGGGGTTGACCCTACGGGTTGGCGCTGCGACGCGCGCGGGCGCGGGCGCGGGCCCGTGCTGACTTCCGGCGCTGCTTCTCGCTCGGCTTCTCGAAATAGCGGTTCGCGCGGAGCTGCTTCATGAGACCCTCCTTGTCGAGGATCTTCTTCATGCGCTTCAGCGCGCGGCCAACGTCTTCACCCTTCTTCAGGCGAATCTGGATCACGTCAATCACCCCCTCTCGTAACCCGCAGCCGGTGCGTGGCAGGTGCCACCATCGCGATCCACGGGTTCCGTGACCCGCTCACCATAGCGAATTGCGGGATGTGAAGTCAACCACGGTCGTAGAGAAAATCGAGGAGCTCTGGCAGGGTGGCGGCGATGGTGTCGCGGCAGCGCCGGTAGGTTGCCAGGGTGCCGCCGATGGGATCGGGCAGGTCCTTCTCATCCTTGGCGCGGGGGTCAAAGGGGCGCAACAGGAAGACTTTTTGGTTGGCACTGGGGAAGTGCGCCAGGATCTCGTCGCGGTGTCCGCGTGTCATGGCCACGATGATTTGCGCTTCGCGCACGAGTTTCTCGGTCAGGCACTGACTGCGGTGGCGGGTGTGGTCGATCTGCAGTTCGTCCAGCGCGGCGACGGCCAGCGTGCTGGCCGCATCGCCCGTACAAGCGGCGGTGCCGGCTGAGGCTACGCGCCAGGGCGAAGCGGGTGGCAGGTGGTGGCGCAGTAGTGCTTCCGCCATGGGGCTGCGGCAGATGTTGCCTGTGCAGACAAAGAGCACTAGGGGGTCGCGTGCCGGCGGGGTGGACGACGGCGGGGTGGTGGCAGGTGTGGGCACGCGTCTCTCCAGGGGGCTCAGGTAGCAGCTTGGGATTCCGGCTGTGCAGCGCTGACGGACAGGATGCGGTCGGCGGGGATGGCGCCCGCGCGCAGGATGGCAGGGGTGCCGGCCGTCAGGCGTACTACGGTGCTGGCTACGCCGCCGGGGGAGGTGCCGTCATCAATCACCAGATCTGCTGCCAGCCCGACATCCTGCAGGGCGGTCACGGCGCTGGCCGCGGGGAGGGCGCCGCTCAGGTTGGCGCTGGTGACGCGCAGCACGCCGCCGCAGGCTGCCAGCAGGGCGCGCGTCCAGTCATGCGCCGGCACACGGAACCCTTCGTCCGGGCCGTGGTCGCAGGGGAGCACCAGCGTGAGGGCACCGGGCCAGAAGGCGTGCGCCAGACGGCTGGCCGCTGGCGGGAGGTGCGCGCCGAAGCGCATGACGGCGGCGGCATCCGCGGCGAGCAGGGCAATGGGCTTGGCCTCGAGGCGTCCTTTGATCGTGTAGAGGCGTTGCACGGCGGCCGGATGCGCCGGATGCGCGGCCAACCCATAGACGGTGTCCGTCGGAATCACCACTACGCCGCCTGCCAGCAGCAGGGCCGTGGCGTCGCGGAGGCAGGTATCCTGCGTGGCTGGTGTAAGCGGCAGCGCGTGCATAAGGCCAGCATCAGGGTTGGCGCAGCTTGGCGACTTCCGCCTGGACCTTGGCATCGCCCTCGGCGACCTTGCGGCGGAGCGTCTCCTTGTAGGCGTGAAATTTCTTGCGCAGCTCCGGGTTGGCGAGCGCGAGGATCTGCACGGCCACGAGGGCGGCATTGATCGGGCCGGCGCTGCCGAGGGTGACGGTGGCGACGGGGATGCCGGCCGGCATCTGAATGGTTGCCAGCAGCGAGTCGAGTCCGTTCACGGCGCCACCGGCCACGGGCACGCCGATCACCGGCAGGATGGTGTGGGCGGCCAGTACGCCACCCAGATGGGCCGCTCCGCCGGCGGCGGAGATCAGCACCTGCAGACCGCGCTGCTCGGCGGTCGAGGCATATTCGGCGGCCGTTTCGGGGGTGCGGTGGGCGGACATGACGCGCACTTCAAACGGCACGCCGAAGTCGCGGAGCGTTTCAGCGCCCTTCTGCAGCAGGGGCCAGTCGGAATCGCTCCCCATGATAATGCCAACAAGCGGGTTGGAGGTGGTGGATGACATGGTGCCTTTCTCCTTGGTTAGGTGGTGGTTGAGCGGTTGAAGGCGCGACGCGCGATGTCGGTACGGTATTGGGCGCCCTCGAAGCGGATGGCACGGACGCCGGCATAGGCGTGCGCCACGGCCTGGGGGAGGTCGGCACCGAGTGCCGTGACGGCCAGTACACGCCCGCCGGCTGTCACCACGGCGCCAGCGTGCAGGGTGGTGCCAGCATGGAAGACGCACACCTCCGGCTGTTGTGCAGCGGCCGCGAGCCCATGGATGGGCGTTCCTTTGGTATACGTGCCGGGATAGCCACCGGCGGCCATGACTACGGTGGTGCAGGCTTCGGGACGGACGCGCACCATGGACTCGTCGAGGGTGCCGTCAATGCAGGCTTGCAGCACGGGGATCAGGTCGCCGGCCAGGCGTGGAAGCACGGCTTCGGTTTCCGGGTCACCAAAACGGCAGTTAAATTCCAGTACTTGCACCCCCTGTTTGCCGATCATCAGGCCGGCGTAGAGGACGCCCTTATAGATGATGCCGCGACGCCGCAGTTCGCGCAGGGTGGGGAGGATGACTTTCTCGCGGATGACCGGCAGGAGGTCAGCGGTTACTACAGGGGCCGGTGAATAGGCGCCCATGCCGCCGGTGTTGGGGCCCTGATCTTCATCAAAAATGCGCTTGTGGTCCTGCGAGGAGGGGAGGAGTGCCACGTGTTCGC
>CAYSHQ010000095.1:0-7189 GCA_964430835.1 uncultured Lentisphaerales bacterium | reverse complement strand
GGGCAAGGGGCTTTCCGGTGGAAAGATTGTGGTCAAGGCACCGGAGGGGGTTCAGTACGAATCGGAAGGTAACACCATTGCCGGCAATGTGCTGCTCTATGGTGCCACCACCGGTGAGGCCTATTTCGGCGGTGCCGTGGGGGAACGCTTTGCCATCCGCAATAGCGGCGCACACACCGTTGTGGAAGGGGTGGGCGATCACGGCTGCGAGTATATGACCGGCGGACGGGTCGTCGTGCTCGGCCGCACCGGGCTGAACTTTGCGGCCGGCATGAGCGGCGGGCTCGCCTATGTTTATGATGCGGATGGATTGTTCGATGTCCGGTGCAATCTGGAGATGGTTGATCTGGAGCCGGTACGCACGGCCAGTGATCGCGCAGAATTGCGGCGCTTGATCGAACGGCATGTGCAATACACGGGGAGTCGTATGGGTCGCAAAATTCTAGACCGCTGGGACGAACACCTCCCGCGGTTTGTCAAAGTCTTCCCAATGGAGTACCGCCGCGTGCTCGGGCAGATGATGCGTGAAGACGAGATTACGGAGCGCGAGGAGGTGGTGCATGGGTAAGCCGACAGGATTTCTAGAGTTCGCACGTAAGGACCCCGTCTATCGGCCACGGGCCGAGCGGATGCAGGACTGGCATGCCGTGGAATGCTTGCCGTCGGAGACGGACATCCGCGAACAGTCTGCCCGATGCATGGATTGTGGCGTACCCTTCTGCCATGGTTGCGGTTGCCCCTTGTGCAATATCATTCCGGAGTGGAATGATCTGGTATACCACGGCCGGTGGCGCGAGGCGTTGGACATGCTGGTAGCTACCAACCCGTTCCCGGAGTTTACCGGACGCATCTGTCCCGCGCTGTGCGAAGGTTCCTGCGTGCTGGGGCTACATGCGGCACCGGTTACGATCCGCAGTATTGAACTGGCCATTATTGAGCGCGGTTTTGCCGAAGGGTGGATGGCTCCGCGGCCGCCGGCCGTGCGACGGCGTGAACGGGTAGCCGTGATTGGTTCCGGACCGGCCGGGCTGGCAGTGGCCTATGCACTCAATGCACATGGCTTTTCCGTCACGGTGTACGATGCTGCACCGCAACCAGGCGGCATTTTGCGCTACGGCATTCCCGAGTTCAAACTGGAAAAGAACGTGGTGAGCCGGCGCGTCCAACTGATGGAAGCAGAAGGGGTTCGTTTTGAGAGTGGCGTCGTAGTCGGCGAGGATGTCTCCCTCAAGTTCCTGCGAGATCGTTTTGATGCCATCTGTCTGGCGGGGGGCGCGCGTGAACCGCGTGACCTGCGCATACCCGGACGAACCTTGCGCGGCATTCACTTTGCGATGGACTTCCTGCGCCAGCAGAATCGCCGACTGGAAGGCGAGGCGATACCCGCGCAGGAAGAGATTCTGGCCACGGGCAAGCGGGTGGTGGTGGTAGGCGGGGGCGATACCGGCGCAGACTGCCTGGGCACCTCCCTGCGGCAAGGCGCCACGGAGGTCCTGCAGATCGAGATTATGCCGGAGCCGCCTCCGACCCGCGCCACGAGCACACCGTGGCCGGCCTGGCCCCTGATGCGACGCGATTCGAGCAGCCATAAAGAAGGTGGCACGCGCCGTTGGTGCCTTAGCCCGCAAGAATGTATCGGCAAGGACGGGCACGTGACCGCGTTGCGTGTCGTGGAAGTGGAGTGGAAAACAGGCCCGGATGGCCGTCTGAGTATGTCAGAAAAGCCCGGTTCGCAATGCGAAGTGCCGGCTGATCTGGTTTTGTTGGCCATGGGCTTTACGGGACCGCGAAAAAGTCGTATTTTGGATGCACTCGGTGTGCAGCTGGATGCACGGGGTAATGTGGCCAAGGATGCCAACAACATGACCTCCGTTCCGGGCGTGTTTGCGGCCGGTGACATGGCGCGCGGCGCCTCGCTGGTGGTGCGTGCCATGGCCGATGGTCTCGTTGCTGCTGAGGGCATGGAACGATACCTGAATGCTGTGGCTTCGGCTTCCGGCTGAGCGGGGTGGAGGCGTCTGGGTGCGATTGATGAGAAAGGTTCGAAATCGTGACAAACTGCGTGCTCAACCGCTCTGACCTGCTGCACGATGACGCGCGGCCGTCCTGCGATGACGAACCGCATGAGGAGTGCGGTCTGTTTGGCGTGTTTGGCGTGCCGTCGGCCGCCGAACTCATTTATACGGGGTTGTTCGCCCAGCAACATCGGGGCCAGGAGGGCACCGGTATGGTAGTCGGTGACGGATCCCGGCTGCGCTACCATAAGGGCGTGGGTCATGTGCACGATGTGTTCCAGCCGGAAAACATTCGGGCGCTGACCGGTTCCATGGGGATTGGCCACGTGCGGTATTCTACCACGGGCGCATCCCGTCCTCAGAATGTGCAACCGCTGATTGCGGAATGCGTAGATGGCTTGTGGGCCATTGCGCACAATGGCAACCTGACCAATGCCGCCGCGCTACGCCGTAGTTACCAGCGCTCCGGATCGATCTTCCAGACCACGACCGACAGCGAAGTCTTGGTGCACTTGCTGGCGGATCCACACTATCGGAATCGTTGTCAGCATGTGGGGCGGGCGCTGGCGGAGCTGCGTGGTGCCTTCGCCTTCCTGCTGATGTCGCGTGAGTGTGTCATGGCGGCTCGTGATCCGTTGGGGTTCCGCCCTCTTTCACTCGGCATGCTTAATGGCGGCTATGTGTTTGCCAGCGAAACCTGTGCGCTGCAGCAGGTGGGGGCAACCTTTGTGCGCGATATTGAGCCGGGGGAATTGGTGCAGGTGGACGCGCGCGGACTATCCAGTTACCGGTTTGCGGAAGTCGCCCCACGCAGTGCCCAGTGTGTGTTCGAACAGGTTTATTTTGCGCGTCCGGATAGCAATGTGTTCGGCTACAACGTGCATCAGACGCGCATTCAGTATGGCATGCGCCTGGCGCAGGAACACCCGGTCGCGGCGGACATTGTCATTCCCATTCCCGACAGCGGCGTCGCGGCCGCGCTGGGGTATTCCCGCGCCAGCGGGATCCAGTTTGACATGGGGTTCATCCGTAATCACTATGTCGGACGGACGTTTATCATGCCAGAACAGGGTACCCGTGCCCGCGGCATCGACATGAAACTATCCATCATGCCGGAGGTCGTGCAAGGTAAACGCGTGGTCATGGTGGACGACTCGATTGTGCGCGGTAACACGGTGCAGCGACGCGTCGCCTTGTTGCGCGAAGCTGGCGCGCGCGAAGTCCACGTGCGGATCTCCTGCCCCCCCATCCGGCACCCCTGTTTCTTCGGCATCGATTTCGCGACGACCACGGAGCTGGTGGCCGATGGACGCAATGTGGATCAGGTGCGCGAATTTATTGGCGCAGACAGCCTTGGCTATCTGAGCGAAGAGGGGCTGCTGGCACCATTTGCCGATGGCCCACGCAAGTTCTGTCGCGCCTGTTTTAATGGGGATTATCCGGCTGATATCAGCCAGATGCGCGGCAAAATGGCGCTGGAAGAGCGACAGGCCGAAGGGGAGTAAGGGTCGGCCGTGTTGTGTGGGGCGCAACCTTATGGTTCACGAACGCGGAAGGGACGTGCGCGCGCATGGCCGGATCTAGCCGCAAGGTGATGGAATCTTTGATCGTTGGGAGAAAATCATGAGCAAGCACATCTTCATTACCGGTGGCGTGGTTTCCTCGTTAGGCAAAGGACTGACGGCTGCTTCGCTGGCGCTGCTGCTACGGAAACGCGGCTACCGCGTCCGGATGCAAAAACTGGACCCCTATCTGAATGTGGATCCGGGCACCATGTCGCCCTATCAACATGGCGAAGTCTATGTCACCACGGATGGTGCCGAGACCGATCTGGATCTTGGGCATTACGAGCGGTTTACGGACGAATACTGCAACCGGAAGAGCAATTTCACGGCGGGGCGTATCTACGGTGCCGTGCTGGAACGCGAGCGGCGTGGGGATTACCTAGGCAAGACGGTACAAGTCATTCCGCACATTACCAACGAGATTATCACCGCCATCCGATCCCTGGCGGCCCCGGATGTGGATATTGTGCTCACGGAGATTGGCGGCACGGTGGGCGATATCGAGAGCCTCCCGTTTCTCGAGGCGATTCGTCAGTTTCGGCAGGAGATCGGCCGGGATAATGGGCTGTTTGTGCATGTCACACTGGTGCCGTATCTGAAGGCCGCGCAAGAGTTGAAGACCAAGCCGTCGCAGCAATCGGTTGGCATTCTGCGCTCCATCGGAATTTTCCCGGACATGCTGGTCTGCCGCTGCGAGAAACCGCTGGGCGAAGAACACCGCCAAAAACTGGCGCTCTTCTGCAATGTGGAACCGGAGCTAGTCATCGAAGCCTGTGATGTGGCCAACTCCATCTATGAGGTGCCGCTGGAATTGGCGCGCCAGGATATGGATGTCTATGTCCTGGAAAAGATGCGCTTGCATGTGCACGATTTGGATCTGTCGGACTGGAAGCAGATGCTGCGGCGCCTCTGTCAGCCTTCGAACGGTGCTGTGGAAATTGCTGTGGTCGGCAAGTACATCAGTTTGCGCGATGCCTACAAGAGCATTTACGAGGCGCTGACACATGGCGCCGTAGCCAACGATGTGCAGGTGCGTATCCGTATGGTGGAGTCGGAGGACCTGGAAGCCAAAGGCGCGGCGGCGCTACTGTCTGGTGTACAGGGCGTTCTAGTGCCTGGCGGATTTGGCGCGCGCGGTGTGGAAGGCAAGATTCAAGCCGTGCAGTATGCGCGCGAACAGAATATTCCCTTCTTCGGGATTTGCCTGGGCATGCAATGCGCGGTCATGGAATTTGCGCGTCATGTATGCGGCATGGCGGGTGCCAACAGCTTAGAATTCAACGAGTCCACCCCGCATCCCGTGGTCGCATTGATGGAAGGGCAGAAGGACAAGGATAAGGGTGGCACCATGCGGCTCGGCGCGAAACCCTGTGCGTTGCGTACGGGATCCATGGCCGAACGCATTTACGGCTGTCCGGAGATTTCGGAACGTCATCGCCATCGCTACGAGTTCAACAACGATTATCGCGCCGCCTTTGAAAAAGCGGGGATGCAATTGAGCGGTTTGTCGCCGGATGGTACCCTGGTAGAAATGGTGGAGTTGCCTGCCCATCCGTGGTTTTTAGCCTGTCAGTTCCATCCGGAATTTCAATCTACCCCGCTCAAACCGCACCCGCTCTTTGCGTCCTTTCTGGCGGCGGCTGTAAGACAACGGCACGCGTAACGCCCTGCCGACGTCAGGGGCTTACCGGGGCGACGGCGGGAAGGACAGGAGCCGTATGTCTGCGCATTCGGTGGACGTCATGATCTCTCGCCCCTGCGACGCCACGGCCAGGCCGACGGTGCAGTCAAAGACGATGGTGGTCTGGCAAACACCGAATTCTTCCCAGGTGGTTCCATCTGCGGACACCAGGGCGCGGAATCGGTCGGCATAGCGATCCAGTCTCAAGTAACAGGGTCTCCACGCCGCACTTCGGGGCAGCTCGGTGCGTAGCACTTCCAGCTTTCCACCCGCCTGACGGCGGCAGCATAACTGGATGGTTCCATTCCCCATGAAACCGAAAAAGACGCAGGCGGCCGACGGCGAAAGACTGTCACGCGTAAGAATCCCGGTCATGGCGCGCGGATGCGTCGCCGCAATACGGGTAACGCGCAGCGAGAGGGTGTACGGCGTCGCTATGGTCGTGTACAGATAGCGGCAATTATCATGGTTTTCGCCCATGCCCGAACCGTCCCCGATCAAGGTGACGCGATCATTCTGCCACAGGGTGACACCATTCGAGACGTCTTCGCCCACGGTCACATTGTGCCAATCGGGACTGATGCGACGGAAGTTGACTGAGATGGCCGAAAAATTTCCCGCATGAAAGTCGTCACCTGAGCTGGCAGACGTCGGTATGGCCGTGCCGATCCTCCGTAGTGGCACCACTGGATATGTGGCTTGTGACGGCGCGCCTTTCTCGCATGGACCAGATTCCCAATACCACACGCCGAGCGCCACGACACCCACGATCAGGAGTTCCGCCACGAGCGCAATCAGCAGGCGGGCCAACCGATTGTGGCGGGGCTTGGCCGCGGCGGCGGTGGCGGTTGGGATGACCCGTGCGACGGGGGGGCTCGCGCCCCGCCCTTCATCCGATCGAACCGCCACCGGTTCCGGCCCCAGTGCCTGACAGGCCTTCTGCAGCTCCTGATGCAGTTCATGACAGCCGGGATAACGATCTTTAGGATCCCGCCGCATCATGCGACCGACCAGTTCCCGGGTGCGCAGCGAAAGCGACGGCACACGCACCCCGATCGGAATCACCATCGCAAAGAGATGTTCTTTGAAGATTTCAGATGTTTCGCTGCCGCGGAAGGGGGGGATTCCGGCCAGCAGGTAGTAGATCGTGATGCCGAGGCTGTAGATGTCGCAGAGTGGCGACTCCGCGCCGCCTTTAATGAGTTCCGGTGCTATGTACAGGGGGGTTCCTAGAAATCCACCCATCGCATTGCGGCGATGTGGCCCCAGCAGACTCGGATTGGTCAGTCTGACTGAGCCATCCGCGCCTCTCACCATGTTCGCCGGCTTTACGTTGCCATGCACCAAGCCGACATCGTGCAAGGCGGCCAGTCCATCGGTTATGTCCAAGGCCAGTTGCAACACCGCCCGTTCCGGGTGGCGTTGTCCGTCGCGCAAACCGGCCTCCACGGCACACCCTTCCACCAGTTCCATAACGATAAACGTTTGCCCATGGGAGCGACCCAGTGCAAAAATCTTGGCCAAGTGAGGATTCTGCAGGGCGGCCACGGTGCGAACATCTTGTCGCAGACGGTCCTGATCGATTGGGGCTTCGCTGAGCGTGATCGGCAAAACACGAATGGCTACATCCTGCGGCAGGTTTGGTCCCGCAGCACGATACACATCGCCCATACTGTCGGATACGATCTGATCACGCAGCTCAAAATCGCCAATCCGAGTGCCGGGGCTGTTTGTCACATGCGTTGGATCATCGAAGGTCATGGCAAGACCCGCCTGTCACCATCCGGTTATATATCCATTGCCTAAATAGTATCACCCTCGCGAAATTTCATGAAGCCTAAAGTGGCTGCGCCCGTGGGGATGGGTGCGATTGTAGTTAGTGGGAGGAGAAAGGTGGGATTCACCACGAAGAGCACGAAGACCACGAA
>CAYSHQ010000094.1:0-7193 GCA_964430835.1 uncultured Lentisphaerales bacterium | reverse complement strand
AAACTGTACTGTCCAAAGACGTCGCCGGCAAGACAGGATCGTCCGGCGATGATGATTTTATGCGCCCCCTCCGGTCGGCCTACCAGACGGGTGTTCATGCGGTAGGTAAGGACATCGAGCATGTGGGCCTCGGTGGAGGCATCCACGATGGCCACGTCGGTCTCGTTATGGACCACATCCAGCACGGTAGTCACAAGTTCGGCGGCGCCGGTGATGGCAGCTTCGCCCGGTTCCAGGTAGACCTGCACGCCGAACTGCTGGCTGAAAGCCTTCAGCTTGGCGCAGAAGGCGTCGACGGGGTAGCCGACCTTGGTGAAGAAGAGCCCGCCACCGAGGCTGACCCACTCCATCTTCGCCAGCAAGTCGCCGTACTCCTGGCCGAGCCGGTCCAAGTTAGCGGAGAAGTTGGCAAAGTCATCATTTTCGCAGTTGAAGTGGAACATCACGCCGCGGATCAGGCTGGCGGCGGCGCGTAGCGCTTGGCCGTCGCGCACGCCGAGGCGGGAGTTCTGGCGCGCCGGGTCGGCCAAGTCGAAGTGCGAGTAGCTGAACCCCGGGTTGACGCGCACGCCGAGCTGGCAGCCGCGGGCCTCCGGCGCCAACGTCCGGAGCTGCGAGAGGGAGTTGAAGATGATCTTGTCCGCGTAGCGCCGCACGTCGCGGATATCCGCGCGCGTGTAGCCGACGCTGTAGGCGTGGGTCTCGCCGCCGAACTTCTCATATCCCAGGCGGGCCTCGTAGACGCCGCTGCTAGTGGTGCCGTCCATATACTGGCGCATCAGATCGAAGACGCACCAGGTCGAGAAGCATTTCAGCGCTAGCACGGACTTGGCACCGGAGCGCTCGCGCACGCGCCGGATGATGCGCAGGTTCCGCAGGAGCCGGCGTTCGTCCAGTAGGTAGAAGGGGGTGGGGATGGTTTTCATGTATGTGGGTTTCGGGTAGGGCGGGGCCGCCGGACCCGCCGCGATGCATCCTTACTGTGTACTTGGTGCTCACGCCGGGAGCCGGGCACTCACAAAGTCACGCAGCGCCGCTACGGAGACGAAGTTGCGCACGTTGAAGTCACCATCCTCGAGCTGGATGCCAAAGGCCTCTTCCAGGCCGACGACCAGTTCCAGGAGGCTGACGGAATCCACGCCGTAAGTGTCCATCAGCGAAGCTGCCGTGGGGATCTCCGCGGGTTTGACCTTGAGGAAGAGGCGGTCCACGATCATGGCTTTCAGTTTGGCTTCGATGGCGATGTTATCCATGGTTTTTCCGGGGTTCGTGGTTGTATGTGTGGCAGGGGGCGCGCCGGCCGCTGGTTGCAGGCGCCGGGGCGTCGGCGGGGAACAGGGGGAAATGTAGCGGAAATGGCGGAGGATGGGAAGGGGCGCTCTTACTGAAGTCCCTGGCTCCCTGGCTGGCGACAGCGTTTTTATATCAACGGCAGTTCGCCAATGGTCTCGAATGGCACAACTGGCAGTGGTCGCCAGCGGAAGTCGGCCTCGGCCGGGCCGTCTTCGTGGCTGAACATTGGTCGCCAGCGTCGCTGGAAGGTCAGCCCGTTGCGTACGACCACGGCGGGGTTGGTCATGGTGGGGGTCCCCTGCGTGGTGGTGCTCTCAAAATGGTACATCTCGACGGATGGGAGGTAGCGTGCGTCCCACCCCTGCTGGCGCAGCCGGTAGCAGAGATCGAAATCCTCGAATTGCACGGGATTGAAGGCTTCATCGAAGCCGCCGCTTGTCCGCACGAGCGCGGCGCGGGCCACCAGGCAGGCGCTGATCAGGCACTGCACGGCCATTGGCTGGTTAAATCGTGGGTCGTCGCGCGTTTCGCCGCGGCCGCGGAAGCAGACGTGCCCGCGTGGCGAGATTCCCGCGCCAGCGCATTGGATGAGGTGTGGTGCGCTGGGGTAGACGAGCTTGGGGCCCACCAGCGCCGTGCGTGGCTGGGCTTCCAGTTCGGCAAGCAGGCGCGGCAGCCAGTCACGGGTGCGCGGAGCGACGTCGTTGTCCAGGAATGCCAGTGCCTGACCTGTGGCGACGGCTATGGCCTGGTTGCGGGCCGTGGAGCAGCCCACGTTGCGGTCGTTGGTCAACACGCGCAGGTTCAGGTTGTGGCAGGTGGCTAGGTGGCGGAGTTCGCCGGTGAGCCAGGCGCGCGTGCCGTCGGTGGAGCCGTTGTCCACCACGACCAGCTCCCAGGGGCCCGGTGCCACGGAGTGTTGCACGAGGGCGCGCAAGCAGCGCTGCGTGCAGGGGAGCTTGTTGTGGCAGAGTATGATCAGCGATACCAGCACGAGGGGCTCCTGAACATGGCTTAATCCGAGCTCGGGAGCGAGGCCAAGACCGCCTGCGCGGCGCGTGTTGGGGAGCCTGCATCCCCGAGGGTGGCATTGACGGCATCCAGCTCGGTGAGCATACGGTTGCGCACGGCGGGATCGGTCAGGTATTGCCGCAACTGCGCAGCAATGGCGTCGGGTGTAACTTCTTCCTGTAGCAGTTCCGGCATGATGGAGTGGCCGGCGATGATGTTGGCGAGTCCCAGGAAGCGGGAGCGGCGGGTGATCCAGCGTAGCAGGCGCGCCGGGATGCGCGGAACGCGGTAGACCAGGACGGTGGGGCAGCGCATCAGGCTGGCCTCGAGGGTGGCGGTGCCGGAAGCCACGGCTGCGGTATGGGCTTGGCGCAGCGCCTGTTGTGCATGGCCGTCCAGGAAGGCGAACGCAGCAGGTTTTTCGGGGGCACGTGCGGCGACGGCTTCGGCCAGGCGGCGCATGGCGGCGGTGGCGGTGGGGATTAGGAAGGTGCACTCGCCGAGCTCGCGTTCCAGGCGGGCGGCGGCGGCCAGCAGGTCCGGGAGCAGGAGCTGGATCTCGCCGGCGCGGCTACCGGGGAGGAGCGCCACGCGGTGACGTGCCCCGCGCCATGGCAGGTCGGCCTCGGGGGCGCTCCAGGTGGCGCGGGCGGTGTCCACCAGCGGGTTGCCGGCGTAGGTGATGCGCAAGCCGGTGCCGGCGAAGCAGGCGGTTTCGAAGGGGAAGATGGTAATCAGGTGGTCCAGGTCGCGGGCCATCTTGGGGATGCGGCCAGGGTTCCAAGCCCAGACTTTGGGGCAGATGTAGTGGACGGTGGTGAAGCCGCGATCATGTGCGCGTTTGGCCAGGCGCAGGTTGAAGCCGGGGTAGTCCACGGTCAGCACCAGGTGCGGCTGCCAGGTGTCGAGTTCGCGCGTCATGGTGCGCAGCATGCGTGACAGAAAGCGGAAGTTGCGCAGTACTTCCCAGAGACCTACGACGGCGGTCTGGTCGGTATGGAAGAGGAGTTCCGCGCCCTCGGCGCGCAGGGCATCGCCGCCGATGCCGCGCACGGCGATCGGTCCGGCGTACTGGGCACGCAGGGCGCGCACCAGCGCGGCGGCATGCATGTCGCCGGAGACTTCGCCTGCGACCAGGAGAATGCGCAGCGCGGCCGCGGGTAGGGGGGGGGAGGGGCGCCCGGATGGAATATAGGCAGAAGTGTAACGCCCGGGGGGGGCGGCGACAAGCACGGACCGGATTGACCGTGTTGACCTCGTTGACCTTTTGGTGGAAAATGACAACGTGGTCAATGCGGTCAACATGGTCAAGCCGGTCCCTGAACCGGCAAAGGAGTTCGACATGCCTGAGCTGTTCGACAAACATGGCGGTTTTAGGAGGTTGCACTCCTTTACGCTGGCGACGATTGTGCAGATCGAGACATTGCGCTTTTGCCGCCGCTTTCTGACGCACGATGTGCGCGAGGCGGGCACGAAGTTCTACGACCCGAAGGGGCGGCAGTACGACCAGATGACCCAGGCCGCGCGGAGCGGACGCCAGAATATCATCGAAGGCTCGGAGCGCTCCGCGACTTCCAAGGACACCGAGATGAAGCTCACGGACGTGGCACGCGCGAGCCTGAGCGAGCTGCGCGGCGATTACGAGATCGTGATCCTCGACCGGAATCAGCTGCCGTGGTCGGTCCATGCCCCGGAAGCCCAAGCCGTGAACGCCATCTCGCTCGATTCGGCACCCTTTATGGCCGACATGGTCCACGAGTCGGCGAAGCACGCGCTGGCACAGCGCCAGAAGTACGCCACGTGGCTCGACGTCGACGACGCGGTGGTGGTCGCTAACGCGATGCATGTGATTATCGGGCGCGCCCTGAAGATGCTGAAGCGGCAGATCGAGGCGCAAGGCCAGGCTTTTGAGGCGACGGGCGGGTTCAGCGAGCGGCTCATGGCCAAGCGCATTGAAGCTCGGGAGAAAGACCAGCCGCCGTCGCCCGCTTGCCCGCTCTGTGGCCAGCCCATGCGCCAGCGGAAGTCGGCGAAGGGATCTTTCTGGGGGTGTTCCACGTACCCGGCGTGCAAGGGGTCGCGACAGGTATAATGCCTGGCAGCGGTCTAGCCGCGCGTGTCTGTTATAAGGCAGACTCTGGCAACCTTGTAGGCGCGGGTGGCAGGCCGGAGTCGAGCGCCACGATGGTCATGCCCAGGCGATCGGCCGCAGCGATGACTTCGGCGCGCTCCAACAGCACGGTGCGGTGGGCCTGGAAGGCCAGGGCCGAGATGCGGGCGCGTTTGAGCATGGGGATGGTGCGCGCACCGATCACCGGAATGTCGAAACGCATGTCGTGGCCGTCTTTGGCCACTTTGACGACCACCGCGCCGGGAGAACCGAGCTTGCCGCCGCGGCGGATGGCTTCGTTGGTGCCTTCAAACGCTTCGACGGCTAGGACCATGCCATCCTTGACGATCACGGTCTGGCCGATATCCAGGTTGCAGACGGCCATGCCGAGGCGGTGGCCGAGTGCGATGTCGGTGCTTTCGCGGCTGTCCGGCGCGCGGCGGGTGAGGATGCCGGGGGCGGGGAGGTGGGCGTCCATGAAGATGGAGGCCGGCAGCGGTTGCAGGCCGCGTGCGACTAGGAGGTCAGCGATACGGCCGAAGATGGTGTGCGCATTCTTGACCGGCAGGGTCTGCAGCAGTTCGCGGGCGGCGGCGTCGAAGCGGGTGCGGAAGAGGGCTGAGGGGGTGATCTGTCCGACCATGGCCATGTACTTGGCGCCGCTCTGCTGGCTCCAGTCGAGGAAGTGACCGAGCTCGCCGATGCCGCACCAGCAAACGTCATCGGCCAGGCTGGCGAGCCGGCGTTCGGTCATGCCGCGCATGGCCAGCAGGGAGATGCGGCGCACGCCGGCCTGGCGGGCACCCTCGAGGAGTAGTTGCGGGTAGGTGCCGCTACCGGCCACGAGCAGCAGTTGTTCAGGAACACCGGATTGCATATGCCGCAGAAGTGTAGCGTGCCGGACGGATGGCGACAAGCGGGATCCCGCTGTTGCTGTGGGCCGGCCCAGGGTGGCGTAAGCGGGTGGGGGTCTCTGGAAAACGCCGCGTTTGCCGTACTTAGCGTACTTAGGGTAATGGCACGGCCAAGACGATGCGAAGGCCGACGCTGCTTTCAGCGGCAGAGGGTTGGTACTTGCGGCGGCAGGTCGAACGGACAAACGCAGCATCGCTGCGCCAGCTACCGCCCCGGCACACACGGAATACGCCGTTACTCGGCCCGTGGGGGTCCTTGCTCCCCAAGCTGGCGTAACTGTCTTGATACCAGTCATGGCACCACTCCCAGACGTTTCCGAGCATATCGTGAAGCCCAAGATCATTGGGGCGTTTGCCCCCGACCGGCTGGGGGCTGTCCTTGCCTGGTGCCTGGTACCACGCCACGGACGGGAGGTCCTTGTTCGTGCCGCGGGCCGCCCCCGCAGTCAGGCTGCCCAGGCGCGCTGCATATTCCCACTCGGCCTCCGTGGGTAAGCGATAGGCGTATCCTAGTGGCATCCGCCCCGCCAGGCGCTCGCGGGCGGTGAGTTTATGGCAAAAATCAACGCACTGGGGCCAGGAGACATTTCGCACCGGATGCTGGTCTTCCCGGTAGGTCGTTTGCCCGTCGCCCATGATCTCCCGCCACTGAAGTTCCGTCACTTCGTATCTCCCCATCCAGAAGCCGTGCGAGATGGCCACGTCCCGGATCGGTTTCTCGTCGTCGGCCCCATCGTCCGCTCCCATGGCAAAGGTGCCCGCCGGGACTGGCAGCAGATCCAGTTTTGCGCCAGCCGGATCGGCCGTCTTGCGCCGCCCCGGAACCGGAACATTCGCATCCTCCACCTGGATGACGCGGATGTGACGGAAGGCCATGGAGTGTTTGCCGGCGAGTCCCATGAGTTCGACGGCGGGCGCCTCCGGGATCCCCGTGATCAGGTCGCCGTTGGCCAGCGCACAGGAGATGGTCTCGTGATCATCGGCCATGGTGCCAGTCAGGAGTTGTGCCATGGAAATCTGAAATCTGCCGAGCGAGTTTCGCACCGGCAATGTCCGCATTTCGGATTCGCCGGCGATCCGGTCGCCATTCTGCATGACGAGCACGACGCGCAAGGTCTCCCGGGGTGATTCGTTTGTTTCACTGGCCGCGAAGGCGGGTAGGGTGAGCACGCCGGCCGTCAGGATTCGTGACAGAAGCCGACGAGGCGAAAGGGCGTTTTGTCGGCACGGCGACTGGCAGCGTATGGGCGTGTTTGTTCGTCCGATCATGGTGTTTGCCCGGTAACCTCTTGCCACAGGATCAGGCGTTTCGGCTTGCTCTCGGTCGTCGCTAGGAATTTGCCGGTGGCGTCCAGTGCGCTCCGCTTCCGTGCGTTGTAATCGGGGGATTCTCTAGGAAGGAATGAATCCGGTTGTAAGGTTGCCAGGTTGAGCGTGAACGTGCCCGTCCGGTGATCAATAAGAACGCGCCCCGCCGCTGGATACGACGTGAACCAATAATCATCAGAGTCCTCCTGTTTCCGGATGGGGGGGGCGGAGGGCGCATTCCACCCGCTGTAGCAGCGGCGCACATCCATACAAGCAGGCTGCACCACGTCCCACAGGCGGATTTCGGCGTTCCGATCCATGCTAACGAGTCGCGCCCCCTCACCGACGGGTACCACGTTGAAGACCGGTGCCTCATGGGCGCGCAAGGCCGCGACGATCGTGTCCCGTTCGGCATCCAGCAGATGAATCGCCCAGTCTTCCTGGCCGGACACTGCCAGTAGCCGGCCCCCGGCGACATAGCAGAGGTCCGCCCCGCGTTTTCCCTGGATCTCGGTGTCGCCCAGCTCCTGGCCGTCCGGCGTGTAGCGTTTGACATG
>CAYSHQ010000093.1:0-7222 GCA_964430835.1 uncultured Lentisphaerales bacterium | reverse complement strand
ACCACACCGCCGGTGTGCTCGCCCTTGCCCGGACTCTTCCAGTGGCCGATATCCACCATCTTTCCGTTCAGGTCCTCAATCGCCCCCTTCTCAATCTCCTGCTTGTTGCAGAGCTCCGGCGAGAAGATCTTGTTCCAGCGCGTAAAGGTCTCGGGGCTGTGCTGGAACTTGGCCTGCGTGATGTAGTACCAGTAATAGACGGGACTGCCGCCCATCGGATTGTCAAAGCTGAAGGTGCAGTCATCCAGCAACGTCATGGTATTGACCACTTCCGCCGCCTTGGCTGCCCCCAGCAACTGCATGGAGAGCGCACCCGCGCCGGACAGCCCCCCGTGGCCGGGACTGCTGTAACCAAACCCGCCGCTCTGCCCGGCGTTCAGCTTGAAGCCGGCAATCGCCTTTTTCATGCACGCCTCCAAGCCGGGCACGTCGGACTCCAACCCCGCCATCTTAGCCGCCTTGAGTGCCTGGCAGCACCAGGCCATGTACGAGGAGTCATTTCGATCACACGGCTTCAGGTTGTAATTGAACCCGCCCGACGGGTTCTGCCCCTTGACCACCTCGGTGATGGCCTTGACTGCGGCGTCCTTCAGCGACGGGTGCTGGGTCAGGCCAAACGCCTCGCAGAGGGCATAGGCGACAATCGGCTGGGTATAGTCATGGCTATCCCTGCCGGCAAAGTGCCCGTCCGCCCCCTGGGCGGCAAGCAGATATTCCAGTCCGCGCTTCACGGTGGCGCCGAACTCAGGGGACTGCGGTGTTTCATTATGCGCAAGGTACGCCAACAGCGCCATGGCCGTCATGGCCGGCTTGGCCTTTCCTTCCCAGGATCCGTCGGTCGCCTGGTTCTTCTTGAGCCAGCGCAGCGCGCGCAGCACGGCGGCCTCGGTCCGCTCGCCACCCGCGCCCCCCTTGCCATAGAGCCCCAGCGCGCCCCTGCGCCCACCGGCCGTACGGTTGGAATAGAGCCCCTTCATGATCAAGCGGCTCTTGACCGTCGTGGCGATTTCAAAACCCTTGTCCGCCAGGCTCGGGTCACCCGTACCCAAGCCGACCCCCTCCGAGTGCGTGCCGCTGCCGCCGATATCTGTGGCCGCCACCGTTGAGAATCCCACATTGTTATCCGAAGGCGTCTCTATCGTGGGGTCTGGCTCCTGCGGTTTCACCTTCTCCGGTTCCGGCGGCTTCTCCAGTTCTTCGACTTTCTTGGCTTCCAGAATTACCGGTTCTGAAATCACTTCCGTCGTATTATTGCCGGTGGCAAACGTCACCAATACGCCGATCGCCACGATATGAAAGACCAGCGAGCCAGCCGGCCCCCAAAGATGCACCAGCATCTGGCGCCATTGCGTCCGCAGGCGCTCCCGGAACGGCAACTGCGGCTCTTCCCACGAGGCGCGCCCCCCCTGCGCGTACTGCGCCTGTGCGACCGTTGGCGGCGCTTCCTGCTGCGCCGGATCAACCATGTTTTCTTCGTTACTCATGGATAATCCTCCCTTATGCGAACCGCGCTTAGATGCCCGCTGAACTGACCACCGACAGGCTGGTCAACTTATACTTGGCGCACTTGTCCAGCAGATCCACCAACTGTTTGTGGGTGGAACGCTTGGCACACATGATCAGAATGGTCTGCGTGGGATCGGTCTCGGCATAGCGCTTAAGTTTGGCTTCCGTCTGCGCCGACGACAGGGACACATCATTGACCACATACGTGCCGCTCTCGCCGGGATTCTGCGGCAGCACCATGATCTTGATCATGGGCGAAGAGGGCGGCTGCGAGGCCACAACCTTCTCCGGCGACGGCCGGAAAGCATCCAGGTTGGCAAAGACATCCACCGGTTTAATCGCCAGCAGGAAGAACGAGAGCAACTGAAACGCGACGTCAATCATGGCCGTCAGGTTCAGTTCGCCCGGGTGATTTTCGGCTTTACGGCGTTTGCGTGCCATGGGCGCTCCTCCCCTTAACTGCCTTTTTCCTTCAAGGCGGCAAACCGAATTTTAACGATGCCAGCCTCGGAGCAGGCATCCAGCGCACCCTGGATCTTCTCGTGCAACACCGACGTATCGCCGCGCAGAATGACCGGCACAGCGTCCGGATTGCCGCCAAAGTCGGCCACGGTCTTCGTCAGGATGGCACCGAGTAACGCCACAGGAATCTGCTGTTTGGCGATGGAGAGCGAGCCGTCCTTATGCACGTCCACGCGGACTTCACGCGGGTTCTTCTCAATCTCGGGCAAGCCATTGGGGGCCAGCGCCAGCGTGATGGACTCGTCGTTCGTGTTGTTCTGCATCGAGATGGCGCACACGAAGAAGATGATCAACTGAAAGACCACGTCAATCATCGCCGTGAGGTTACCCGTCAGATACGGTTCTTCCTTCTTGCGCATGACTTATCCCTCCGTACCGGCGCGGACAGGCCGCGCCGGTGCCGCCGGTTGATCAATCATGCACCACTTCGACGTTGCGCAGCGTCTTGATCAGGTCCAGCGTCAGCGCCTCCTGGTGGAGGATGATGCGCGTGCAGCGGATTTTGAAGTAGAAGTAGTAGATACCGGCCGGCACGGCCGTACCCAGACCGACGGCCGTGGCCCAGAGGCCGTGCGAGATGTTAACGGCCAGCATGTTCGTCTGGGCGGCACCGGCGGCGGCCGTTCCCAGGTTGAAGAACGCGTAAATCATACCTTGCACCGTGCCGATCAGCCCCAACATGGGCGTCGTGTTGGAGATCACGCTCAGGTAGGTCACGCGTTCCATCAGCATCTCGCCTTCCATGTCTGCCGCGACGCCCACGGCGTCCTGCACGACTTCAAACCCTTCTTCCGCGTTGGTGAAGCCGGCCTTCAGAATGCGCGAGAGCGGCACCGGGGTGTTCTCGCAGTGCTGCAGCGCCTTGAGCAGATCCCCCTGCCCCAGCGCGTCGCGCACATTGTCCACCAGTTGCTTGGGGGCGATCTTCTTCTCCTGGATCGTCAGGTAGGAGTCCACGATCAAGGCCACGCTGATAATCGAGCAGATGAAGAGGGAGAGCCAGACCAGGGAACCGAACACGCCCGAATTGAAGACGATCGTCTTGAAGTTCATGTTATTGCTATGCCCGGACGACTTAGTCTCGGCCGTACCCGCCGCAGACGTCCCCGCAGTAGCTCCAGCGGTGCCCCCCGACTCCGCGGGCGACGCCCACGCGCTCCCCGTCAGCGCCAGCGCCACGATGCCAGCCAGAAAGATTTTTTTGCAACCATGGACGTGCGACACGATCGTCATGCTCGTTCTCCTTGTTTGACAAAACGCGTCTGGCAGCAGGCGCGCAAATTTTACTAACTAGTTCCTAATACTATACCTGTTTTGGTTTTCCTTTGGCAACAACCTTTACGGCAAAAATACAACCCGCGCTCCACGCACCACCAGCCGGATCACTTACCTGCGAGCTTCTGCCGCAACTCGGCGACGCCGGCCGTGTCATTCTTCTCTTCGAGGATCTCAATGGCCTTGGTTAGCGCCTCGGTGCGCACGGCCCCGGCGGTCTCAAAGAAGAGGATGGTCCGCAGGTAATCCTGCAGCGCCTCGTCCTTGCGACCGGCGGCGCGCCGCAGGTTGCCGCGCAACACCTGGGCGATGGCCACGGCTTCGCGCGGGCCGGTGGCAATGGCCTCATCCAGGTCTTTCAAGGCCTTGCTGCTCTTGGGATCCACGGTCAGGAGCGCCTTCCAGTATTCAATGCGCAGGTTAGCCGAGATGGCGGAACTAGCGCCCGCAGCCAGCAGTTCGTCCACCATCTGAATGGCCTTGGCAGGATCGCCCCCCTTCACATAGATAGCCGCCAGCCTCTCGCGCGCGATATTGTCCCAATTAAGTCCCCGGTAGTTACTGACCACCGCCTGCAAAAATGGTGTCGCCTCGGACTGGCGGTTCGCGGCCAGCAACTGCTTCGCCTGCGCCATGTCCGCCGGCTCGTCCATTTCCAAGCGCACCACGTCCTTCTTGGCCACCGGGATGGTCACTTCACCGCCGCTGATCGGCTTGATCAGATACTCCTCCTTGGCGGCATCCCAGCGAATGGCCTTGAAGGCGAGCTTGCTGCCGTCCACCTTGTGAAGCAGATTAGCCGCTGACGCAGGCGAACTCCAAAGCGCTGCGCCCACCACGAGTCCGCCGATGCAAGCTATGCGTGTTTTCATGCGTAGGGTCCTTGTTGCCAACATCTTTCTGCCGTACGCCGCGCGTACGGCGCGGCCGGGCATCCGCTCAGGGGGTCGCCTTCGCTGCGGGCGCAGCGGCCGCCGGGGCCTTGGCAGCGTCGGTGGCGGCCGACGTATTCGTCGCCCCAGCAGCCGACTTGGGTGCCTCACCCGTCGTTACCGGCGCGGTCGCAGACGGCGGCGCTTCCGACGCCGGTGTCGCAGCCGCGGCTTCCTCCGCCCGTGCCAGCAGCTCACCGGGGAGCTGGGAGCGCCACATGCGGGCGTCCACCACGTTCTTCCCCTTCGGGAACGTCTTCAGATAATAATCGATACTTTCCAGCATCACATCGTAGCGCTTGCCTTCCAACAGCATGGGAACCATCTTCATGAACGCCTCCTCAATGCAGGCGATGGTCGCCACGTCGGAGGGGCGCATGTCAAACACGCGCTGATAGGTGGCCATGGCTTTGCGCTTCTCACCCATAGTCAGTTGGATCGTGGCCAACTGCATATCGGCCTCAGCAATGGCGCCGGACTCTCTCTGGTACTGCCGATAGGTAGCCAGCGCGCCGCTGGCCTGTTTGAAGAGATTGGTGCGCCCCGGTCCGGCTGGCGCGGTTTCCGCCTGTGCGAGGTACGCGCGGCTCAGCACCTGATTGGCCTCAGCCGTGTACGGCCCCCGCGCATATTTCTTGAGGAGCTCATTCACCGGCACGGCTGCGGCCACGGCCTGATTGGCCCCCACCAGCGCTTTGCCGAGACCGATTGAGGACTGCTCCCAGAGGCCGCGATCCTTGTCCGGATCCGCCTTGGCGCGGGCCAATTCAAAGGCCTTCTGGGCGCCAGCCGGTTGCTTCCCTTCCTGCAACAGCCGGTTCCCAACCGTCAGGAATTGCACCGGCGAGTACTTTGGCGTCCCCTCCAGCACCATTTTGGCGGCCAGCTCGCCGGCCTTCTCGAAACGCCCCAGATCCATCAGGCTCATAAACTGCACATAGAGGATGCCGGAGACCTTGCCAGGATATTTCTTCTCTAGGGTTTCAAAAACCTTATTGGCCTCTTCCGTACGCCCTTGCAGAAAGAGCAAGGTTGCAATGTTGCTCAGCACCGACGGCGCCAGCTCCGAGTTCGGATACTCCTTGAGGAAGAGGTTGTAGCAGTCAATCGCCTTGGCTTGGAGCTCCGCCACCTGTTCCGGCGCGGGCTTCATGCGCGAATAACAGTAGCCGCGGAAAAACAGCACCGCTTCACGGGCCTTGCGATTGCGCTCGCGGTCTTCTTCTTTAGGGGAATAGGGATTGTTGGGCTTATCGAGCAGCTCCAGCACCTTTTCGTAGGTGGAGGAAGCCACCTCCCAGTTCTCCAGCTTGCGGTACGCATCCGCCACGCGCACCAGCGCGGCGATTTTGTCCGCATTCTCCGGCAGCAGGTTGAGATAGGTCTTCAGCGTGGCGATGGCGTTGGAGGGGTCGTTCATGCCGATCTGGCACATGGCCAGACGACTGAGGGCGTTCTGGTAGGGCGTGCCGGGCCGGTTGTACTTATCCACCACCTTCTGGTACTGGGTGGCCGCCTCCACGTAGTTGGTCACGCGCAGCGCCGCATCGCCCAGATTCAGCAGCACCTCCGGCACCTGGACGTGCGTCACAAAACGATCCGTGAAAAGCAGGTACAACTCGCGCTGGCGCGGCCCCGGAAACTCATTGGCCACCACCAACAGCGCCTTGCCCGCCGCATTCATCTGCTTGGCGTCGCTGCGGCTGTAGCGCTCCGCCAGATACGACAGCGTTGCGCGGGCGTAGCGCTCGTTGTTCTCCTGGATGTAGCATTGCGCCAGCTTCCCCAGGCTGGGAATGGCGTCCACCGCATCCGGTGCCACATTCAACGCCTGCAGGAAAAACTTAATTGCCTCCACATAGTTGCCGTCCGCGAAGCGGGAGAAGCCATCCTGGAAGCGCATGGCCAGCACCTCGTCCATGTTCACGCCAACTGGCACTTCGATCCCCCAGTTGCGCTCCCGGCCGATTGCGAGGATCGATTCAATATGCTGGCAGGCCTCCGGCCCCCAGGCGCTCATCGGATAATTCTTTACCACGGTGAAGAAATTGCCCAGTGCGCCCGCCAGCTGCTCCTTGGCCTCGGCCTCCTTATCCGCCGCCAGTGCCGCTCGTCCCGCCTCCTCATTCAGCGTGCCGATCAGATATTTGCACTGCGCCATAGGGCTCTCGCGCAACGCATCGCGCATCAGTTTCTCCAACTGCTTGGGCGGCATCTTGGGGTTACGATCAGTCACGCTCTCCTTAATGGCCTGCTCCATCTGCTCGAGCATCGGCAACTTCGAGGCCACCTCTTTGCGCGCTTTTTCCACGCCCTCCATCAATTTCACGCAATGCACCAGTACCACCATGGCCCGTCCGTACCGTGTGTCGGATTCACCCCACAACACGTTGCTACAGAGTTCTTTCGCCTCAGCCATGGCCTTTTTGCGTTCCTCGCCATCCGGCAGCATTTCTCCGCGCTTGATCAGCAGCTCCGATAGGTCTGTCTCGACCGAGCGTTTGTCGTTTTCATCGGGTTTGGCCTGCAAGATATAGCGCATGGCACGGATCGCGCCGGCGACATCCCCGCGCGTCAGCAGCATCTGCGAATATTTGTAGGCCGACTCCTGATAAAACCGCCGCATCTCCGGCGGCGGACCGTTCTTGGCATAGGCGTTGAGCACGGCATCATACCCCTCGCGGGCCTTGGGCAGCTTGCCGTACTGGTAATAGCGGTCAGAAACCAACAGCCGCGCCGACATGTATTCCACCGTGTTCGACGGTATCTTGGCGAGCTCCTTCTCCGCATCCTCAAACTTGTTCTGAGAGGCAAACGAATCCACCTGCAGGCGCGCCGCAGCCGCCTTGGCCTCGGGCCACTTCTTCTCCACCCCGGCCATGACCGCTGCGGCAAAGTCCGCGAACTTCAGCTCGAGCAGTCCGGTGGCATAGCGGATTTCCCGCTCCAACTCGGACTCTTTAGGTTCCTTGCCGCCTTCCGGACGA
>CAYSHQ010000092.1:7015-7297 GCA_964430835.1 uncultured Lentisphaerales bacterium | reverse complement strand
GGCCCGCCGTACTCCAGCACGCGCCCGACATTCCCCTTGGTGCCGTAGATCGAGAGCACATGCAGGATGACGTCTTTGGCCGACACGCCGGCCCGCAGACTGCCGGTCAACTGCACGCGGGTAACCTTGGGGCACGTGAGATAGAATGGTCCGCCCCCCATGGCCACGGCCACATCGATGCCGCCGGCGCCGATGGCCAGCATGCCGATGCCGCCGCCGGTGGGCGTGTGCGAATCGCTCCCCAGCAGGGTCTGGCCGGGCTTGCCAAAGCGCTCCAGGTGG
>CAYSHQ010000092.1:6072-7005 GCA_964430835.1 uncultured Lentisphaerales bacterium | reverse complement strand
CACCGTGTAACGCTCTTTTTCTGGTCAACATCAACAATCGTATTCTCGAAACCTACTTGGATGGTGTTGTGGTCGACATAGCTGACGGAGAGTTCCGTACGGGCGCGGTCCATCCCCATGCTTTCGAATTGCAGGTAGGCCATGGTGCCGGTGGCATCCTGCGTGAGGGTCTGATCCATGCGGATGGCGATCTCCTGCCCCGGGATCAACTCCCCGGCCATCAGGTGCGATGCCAGAATCTTCTCAACAACATTCTTGCCCATAAGATCTCCTGAATGCTTGTGGCGCCTCAATCCCTGCCAACCCGCGATGGTCGTACCTCTCGCCGTGTCTGCGGGGAGGGGGTGTATCCTAGAAAGAGTCGGACGCCGGTTCAAGGGGAAGTTTCACATACACATATTCCTGCTTGCGTGCACCGGCAAACCTGCTATTATCAACCCTGTCTATCGACTTACTAGGTAATCAGCATGCGAATATCGACAAAAGGGCGTTACGGCGTGCGCTTCCTGATGGATCTGGTGCTGCACCACCAGGCGGGGAATGTGACGTACATCGACGACAGAATCACCGCGATTTTGCAGGCGGTCACGCTGAAAGACATGGCCGAAAGACAACGTGATATGTTACAAAAACAGACAACCGAATACAGCATGTAGCAACACACAAGGAGAACGAGCATGTCCGAGACTAAAAACTGGCGTTTTGACACCAAGGTGATCCACGCGGCACAGACCCCGGAGCAGTGGAAGAACGCCACGCAAGTGCCGATCTTCCAGACGACGGCGCATCGTTTTGACACCGCGGAGGAACTCTCGGAAGTCTTCGGCGGCAAGAAGCCCGGCTTCATCTATGCGCGGCTGCGGAACCCCACCAACGAAGCGCTGGAGAAGCGCCTCGTGCAACTGGAGGGGGGCGCGGACGCGGTCGTCACCG
>CAYSHQ010000092.1:0-6062 GCA_964430835.1 uncultured Lentisphaerales bacterium | reverse complement strand
CGGCGGCTCCGGCGTGGCCGCGATCACGGCCGCGCGGCTGGCGATCTGCCGCACCGGCGATGAGATTGTCGCGGGCAACTCGCTCTTCATGTCCACCTTCCTGCTGGTCAACAACGTCTTCAAGAAGTTCGGCATCACGGTGAAGCTCGTGGAGAGTGCGGATCTGGCCGCTTGGCAGGCGGCGGTGACGGACAAGACGCGGGCGCTCTTTGTTGAATCGATCGGCAATCCGAAGATGGACATCCCGGATCTACGCAAGCTCGCGGATCTGGCGCATGCCAACCGGGCCCCGCTGATCGTAGACAACACGCTGGCCACGCCCTACCTCTGCCGCCCCTTGGAATTCGGCGCGGACATCGTGGTGCACTCCACCAGCAAATACCTCAACGGGCACGGCACGGCCGTGGGTGGCGTGGTGATTGACGCGGGGCGGTTCGACTGGCCGGCCGAAAAATATCCGGATTTCACCCCCTACAAGGAGCGCAAAGGGAAGCTGGCCTATATGGACCGCGTCTGGCGCGAAATCCACATCAACTTTGGTACGAGTCAGGCGCCCCTGCACTCGTACCTCACGCTGATCGGTGTGGAAACACTGGCCTTGCGCATGGAGCGCCATTTCAGCAACGCCATGCGTGTGGCGGAATTCCTGCAGCAGCACCCCAAAGTCAAATGGGTGAACTTCCCGGGCTTGGCCAAGAGTCCGGCGCACGCCATGGCGGACGCACAGTTCCAGGGCAAGGGGTACGGCGGCCTGCTGACCTTCGGCCTGGCCAATGAGCAGGAGTGCTTCACCTTCATCCGGAACGTCAAGCTCATCTATCACCTGGCCAATCTGGGTGACTGCAAGTCCCTGCTGATCCACCCCTGGTCATCCCAGTACCTGTCCTTCACGGAAGAAGCGCGCCGCGCCAACGGGATCACGCCGGACCTGTTGCGCCTCTCGGTAGGGATTGAGTCTTTCGAAGATATTCGTGAGGACATCGAGCAAGCCCTGGCAGCCATCTAACCCGACCGTCATACCGGAGACACCCCCATGAACATTCATGACGATATCACCTCCACCATTGGGCATACCCCGCTGGTGCGCGTGCGTAAAATGATCACAGGCGGCGCCACCGTATTGGCGAAAATGGAGAGCCGCAATCCGCTGGCCTCCGTGAAGGACCGCATCGGTCTCGCCATGATCAATGCGGCCGAGCGTGACGGCAAGATCAAGCCCGCCACCTTGATTATCGAGCCGACCAGCGGCAACACGGGGATCGCACTGGCCTTTGTCTGCGCCGCGCGCGGCTACCGACTGATGCTGACGATGCCGGATTCGATGAGCATCGAACGGCGCAAAGTCCTGAAAGCCACGGGTGCCGAAGTCATGCTGACACCGGTGGCCGAGGGGATGACCGGGGCCGTGCGCAAAGCCATGGAGATTGCCCAGAACGAGAAGCACGCCTTTGTGCCGCAGCAATTCGAGAACCCGGCCAATCCGGAAGCGCACCGGCAGACCACGGCCCAGGAGATCTGGGCCGACACGGATGGTCGGGTGGACTTCGTGATCAGCGGCGTGGGCACCGGCGGCACCATTACCGGTGTGGCGGAAGCCATTAAGGCGCGCAAACCGTCCTTCCGCGCCATCGCCGTGGAACCCGCCCAGAGCCCGGTCCTCACCCAGACGCTTGCCGGACAAAAACCGACCCCCGGGCCACACAAGATCCAGGGGATTGGGGCGGGGTTTGTGCCCAAGGTGCTGAACATCAAGATCCTGGATGAGGTGATTGCCGTGGATCAGATGGAAGCGATCGAGTGGGCGCGTCGTGCGGCCCACGAAGAGGGGTTGTTCGTGGGCATTTCCAGCGGCGCCGCCTTGCGTGCGGCGGCCCTGGTAGCGGCACGCCCCGAAAACAAGGAGAAGCTCATCGTCGCGATCATTCCGAGTTTCGGCGAACGGTATCTATCGTCGGCCCTCTTTGATCACATCACCGCCTAGTCACGCGGCTCGAGACCCGCACGTTCACTTCCCGCAGCAGGAAGCGCCAGTTATGGATCCAGCCAACATCGAACTGCAAGCAGCCATACAGGACGCGGAAGAAACCATCCGGTGGGCACTGGAGAAATTCCATCCGCGTCTTGCGATTGCAAGTAGCCTACAGGATGCGGTATTGATCCATCTGGCGGTCAAAATCTGTCCGGACGTACGGGTTTTCTCGATTGATACCGGGCGCCTGCCTGAGGAAGCCTACCGCTGCGCCGAAGAGATCCGTCGGCAGCTCGGGGTGCCCATCGAATGGTACTTCCCCCGGCATGCGGCGGTAGAGAAACTCTGCACGGAAAAAGGGCTCTACTCGTTCCAGCAAAGCCTGGAAGAGCGTCGCGCCTGCTGTGGCATGCGGAAAGTGGAACCGCTGCAACGCGCCCTGGCCGGCCTGGAGGCCTGGATGACCGGCCTGCGCCGGGATGACAACGTCACGCGCGCGGCGCTGGCCAAGACCGAAACCGATGACGCCCATGGCGGTATCATCAAGATCAACCCGCTGGCAAACTGGACGGAGGCCCACTCCCGGGCGTATATCCAGAAGTATCACGTGCCCTACAATCACCTGATGGATCAAGGGTACCCCTCGATTGGCTGCGACTGCTGTACCCGCCCCATTGCACCGGGCGAGGACCCACGCGCCGGACGCTGGTGGTGGGAGCAGCCGGAACACAAAGAGTGCGGACTGCATGTACGGCACAGAAACGGACCTTCCGCATGAGCCTCACAGACGCGCAGATCGATCGCTACTCGCGCCACATCCTGCTCCCCGAAATCGGGGGGCAAGGTCAGGAAAAGCTGCTGGCGGGCAAAGTTCTGCTGGTCGGCACCGGCGGGCTCGGTAGCCCGGCTGGTTTCTATCTTACGGCAGCAGGCGTAGGGACGCTGGGGATCATGGACGCCGATGTCGTGGATATCAGCAACCTGCAGCGTCAGGTGGCGCATGCCACAGCCGATCTTGGTCGCCCGAAGGTGGACTCCGCCGCGGAGAAGTACCGTGCGCTCAATCCGGATGTACAACTGCGCTTGTACCGCGAACGACTGACCGCAGCCAATGCGCTGGCGATCGTGCGTGAATACGATTTCGTGATCGACGGTACGGACAACTTCGCCTCGAAATTCCTGGTGGCAGACGCCTGTCATTTTGCGGGCAAGCCGTATGTGCATGCCGGCATTCTGCGCTGGAACGGGCAGATCATGACGGTGCGCCCGGGTGCGACGGCCTGCTACCGTTGTGTTTTCCGGGCGCCGCCGCCGCCCGGTGGTGCCCCCGCCTGCGCGCAAGCCGGCGTGCTGGGGGCGCTGGCGGGTGTCATGGGCACCCTGCAGGCGACGGAAGCCATCAAGTTCCTGCTCAACATCGGCGAGCTGCACACGAACCGCATGCTGGTATATGATGCCCTGCGCGGCAGTTTCCGCACGGTCACGCTGTCGCGGAATCCGCACTGTGCGCTCTGTGGCCCGACGCCCACCATCACGGAGTTACAGGACGAAGCGACTTCGGCCTGTGGCTGCCAACCCGGATCGGCCTGCGCCGTATAAAGGCACCGTCACGGCATCCGGCTGTCTACACCTGCACATGCGCGCATCCCTCACATCATGAAAAACTACTACCAACTCCCCGCTGATCTGCATACCGACATTGCCACCTACGCAAGCGAAGTCCGCCGCTTCCTGGCAGGTGAGATGCCGTCGGCCATGCTGAAGGCCAAGCGCGTTCCGCGTGGCGTGTACGAGCAGCGCCAGAACGGCACGTTCATGGTGCGTGTACGTGTGGCGGGTGGCACGGTAACCAACGCGCAGGCGCAGGAAATGGCTACGCTCAGCCGGGAATTCGGCAACGGCCTGCTACACATCACAACCCGCCAGGACCTGCAATTCCATGATGTCAACATCGCCCACACCCCGACGGTCATGCAGCGCCTGCTCGGCGTAGGGCTGACCACCAAGGGCGGCGGCGGTAACACGGTCCGCAACATCACGGCCTGCCCCTACGCGGGGATCTGTCCGCGCGAGTGTTTCGATGTCACGCCCTGCGTGCATGCCGCGACGGAATATCTCATTGCGTTGGTTGGTGCCTACAACCTGCCGCGCAAATACAAGATTGCGTTCAGCGGGTGCGCGGCGGATTGCGCCCTGGCGCAGGTCTCTGATCTGGGGTTCATCGCCGAAGTGCGTGAGGGCGTGGCCGGGTTCCGGGTCATGGCTGGTGGCGGCATGGGGGCAAACTCTCGCCTGTCAGACACGTTACAGGAGTGGGTGCCGACCTCGGAAATCTTCCGCGTCGCCGAGACCGTACGCCGCCTCTTTGACCAGCATGGTGACCGTAGCAATCGCCACCGTGCGCGCATTCGCTACATCTTTGAACGGCTGGGCGTTGCGACCGTCCGGCAGCACTACACCACGGAGATGGCGCAAGTCATGCAAGACGGCGTACCCGCCTGGCAGGCGAGCGCCAATCTTGCGCTGGTCCCCCCCAGTGGCGAAAGTACGGCGCCGCACCTCGAGACGCGCCATGGCATCCGCGTTCTGGCGCAGCGCCAGGCAGGCTATTTCGCCGTGCCGCTGCATACGCCGCTGGGGTTCCTGCCCGCCGCCGATTTTGCACGCATCGGCGAGCTGGCCGCCCAGTACGGCGGGGAGGACGGTCTGCGCACCATGCAAGCGCAGCAGCTACTCCTGCGCTTTGTCCGCGAAGCCGACCTGCCGGCACTCGCCACCGATCTGGAAGCGATCAAGACCAAGCTCCTGACGCCTGTGCCGCTGGACCGTTTTGTGGCCTGCGCCGGAGCGGCCACCTGCCGTCTCGGCTTCTGTCTGGCGCGCGACGCCGCCAAGGCTTGTGCCAGCGCCCTGGCACGCCCGGAGATTCAACGCACGACGTTAGACGCGATGACCTTTCACCTCAATGGCTGCGCCAACGCCTGTGGCCAGCAGCCGATTGGTGCCATTGGTTTCTTCGGTGTCGCCCAGCGTGTCGGCGAGCGCCTGGTTCCCAGCTACAACATCACGTTGGGCGGGCGCTGCAACGCACTCGGTGCGCGCTTCGGCACTGCCATCGGCAAGGTGCCGGCGCGGGCCCTGCCGACCTTCACGCTGGAACTGGCGCGCGACTTTCAGACGCAGCGGGCTGCAGGCGAGAACTTCCTAGCCTACGTCGACCGCCTCGGGCTTGTCTACTTCCAAGCCATGGCCACGCGCCATGCCACCATTCCGGCCTATAGCGCACAACCGGATTTCTATCGGGATCTGGGCGCCGCCGAAGAGTTCTCGCTCGCCGGCCGCGGCGCGGGCGAGTGTGGGGCCGGTGTGTTCGAAGTGATCCAGAACGATCTGGCCGCCGCCAAGCAGGCCACCACCCCCTTCGACCGGCTGATACCCACGGCCCGCGCCCTGCTCTTTACCCGCGGCGTGGATGCGCAGGATCCGCTAACCGTACTGAAGGAGTTCGAACGGCTTTTCGTGCAAACCGGACTGGTCTCCGCGCAATTCCTGGCGCTGTTGCATAGCGGGCGTAGTTATGCGCAAGGGGATCGCACCGCACTGGACCAGCAGCAGGAAGCCATTGAGCAGCTCCGCCAGCGTGTAGAACTGCTGCACAGCTCGCTGGACGCCAACCTCGAATTCCATCCGCCAGAGGAGGCTCCGGCTGCGGCTGCCCGCCCCCCCTGCCCGTGCCAGGCGGCGGCACCGGCGTGCAGCGCCACCACCTGCCACACCGCACCCACCGGCGTGGACCAGACAGCACCCGCCACGGCGGAGCTAAACCTGCGTGGCGTGGCTTGCCCCATGAACTTTGTCAAAGCCAAGCTCCGGCTGGAAACCCTGGCCATCGGCGAGACGTTGGCCCTCATCCTGGATGACGGCGACCCCCTACGCAACGTGCCGGCCAGCTTCCAGAGTGAGGGGCAGCAGATCATCGCCAGCACCCCGGTGGACAACGGTGCGTGGCGTGTGATCGTCCAAAAAAACCGCTAGTACCTACTCAGGAGGGAAGGGTTCAGGGTTCGGGGTTCAGGCCGGATTTCACCGTCAG
>CAYSHQ010000091.1:0-7319 GCA_964430835.1 uncultured Lentisphaerales bacterium | reverse complement strand
AAATCGAGAAATCCGGCGAGTTCTTTCATGGCGGATTCCGGGTGCATGCCGCAGTTGTGCCGCTTGGTGGCAGGTGGGTCGTTAGTCGGATGAACAGCATTCAAGCACCTCCGCAGGAGTTGTCAGACCGAGTCGGGCCTTAATCAAACCGTTGCGCAGCAACGGCTGCATCCCCCGCGCGATGGCCTGCTGGCGCAGGGTGGTCTCGGTGCCGCCGGTGGCGATGGTTTCGCGCAGGGCATCCACGATTTCGAGGAATTCCACGGCGGCCACGCGGCCACGAAAGCCGGTATGTGCGCAGGGTGCGCAACCGCTCCCCTTCTGGTAAGACCAGCCGGCGGCCTCGGCATCCAGCGCCTGAAGCAGTCGCTGCTCTTCCGGTGGTAAGGGAAAGGGTTCCCGGCAGGCGGCACAGATGCGGCGGACCAGCCGCTGGGCAATTACCAGACGCACGGTAGCGGCCACCAGGTACGGTTCCATGCCGATGTCGCGCAGGCGCGTGATCGCTGAGGGGGCATCATTGGTGTGCAGCGTGCTGAGCACCAGGTGGCCGGTCAGCGCGGCCCGCATGGCGATCTCGGCCGTGTCATGGTCGCGGATCTCACCGATCATAATAATGTCCGGATCCTGGCGCAGAATGGCCCGCAAGGCCTCCGCAAACCCCAGACCGATCCCGGACTTAACCTGCATCTGGTTGATCCCCGGGAGTTGGTATTCCACGGGATCCTCCACGGTCTGGATGTTCCGCTCCGGGTTGCGCAGGAAAGAGAGGGCGCTGTAGAGCGTCGTGGTTTTGCCGCTGCCGGTGGGGCCGGTCAGTAGAATGACACCGTTGGGCTTCAGCAGGATACGCTGGAACTGGTCGCGCAACGGTTCTTCGAAGCCGATGGATTCCATGTCAACCACCAGGGCCGACCGGTCCAGCAGGCGCATGACGATCTTCTCGCCGTGGATTTCCGGCAGCGACGAGACGCGCACATCAATGAGCCGTTCCTGGGCCTTAAACTTTAACCGGCCATCCAGCGGGAGGCGTCGCTCCGCGATATCCATGCTGGCGAGGATCTTGATACGCGTGATAATGGCGGAGTGCAGGCTTCGGGGCGGTGGGGTGTGTTCATGCAGCACACCGTCCACGCGCATCCGGATGTGGATATCTTTCTCGCCGGGTTCGATGTGGATGTCACTGGCCCGGTATTCCACGGCTTGCATGAGCATGAGCGACACAAAGCGTACCACGGGTGCTTCGTTGGCTTGGCTGGCCAACTGGTCGGTATCCACCGGCGTCTCCCGCGCGCCCACGCTGCTGGTTTCCACGTCGGCAATGCTTTGCAGGGAGCGCTGGATCGTGGCTGAGGTGCCATAGTGGCGCTCAATGACCTCGCGGATGCGTTCCTCGGTGCTGATGGCCTTATGCACTTCCAGATGCGTAAGAGTGCGTGCCGTGTCTATGGCGTTGAGGTCGAGCGGATCGCGCATGATCAGCGTGGTGCGCTTCTGATCGCCGGTGCGCGTGGCAAACATGCAGTAACGCCGGACGATGGCATCGGGCAGGAGGCTGACCTCCTCGGGGCGCAGGGTGTAGGTTTCGCCCAGCTCCGCAAAGGGTACATTCAGCTGGGTGGCGAGGGCGCGTGCCACATCCTCCCTCGTCAAAAAGCCCAGCTCCACCAGGATCTCGCCGAGTTTTTTGCTGGTGCCGGTCTGGTGGTGCAGGGCGGTCGACAGCTGTGCGTCGGTGATGCGCTGTGCGTCCAGCAAGATGGCTCCGATGGTGCGTGTCATGGCCGGTCCCTCCGGGGGGGGGCGGCAGCCGTGGTAGACACCACGTCGGCGCTGAGCAGCTTGGCCAGTTCTTTGGGTTGAGGCGCCCGGTGGAGGGCGGTTGCCGGGGTAATGCGGCCGGCCACGCAGAGGGCATGGAGCGCATCGGTCATGGTGATCATGTGCTCGTGCCGGTGGGTCTGGATCACAGAGGGGATCTGCTGTGCCTGACGCTCCCGGATCAGGTTGCGGATGGCGTTGTTCACGTGCAGGATCGCGGTGGCCAGCACGAGACCCCGGCCATCCGCAGTGGGCAGTAGTTGTTGGGCGAGGACGCCGATCAGCACCATGGAGAGCTGCGTGGTGATTTGCGGTTGCTGATCGGCGGGGAACACATCCACAATCCGGTGCACCGCATGGGTGGTGTCCTGTGTGTGCAGGGTGGCCAGGATCAGATGGCCGGTCTCGGCCAGCGTCAGCGCCAGCCGGATGGTTTCCAGATCGCGCAGTTCGCCCACCATGATCACGTCAGGGGATTCGCGGAAGACCGCGCGCAGGGCGTCCTCGAACGAGGGGGTGTCGTGATGCACCTCCCGCTGTTCCACCACGCTGCGGCGGTGTTCGTGGATGTATTCGATAGGGTCTTCGATGCAGACAATATGTGCGTGGCGGGTGCGGTTGATGTGGTCGATTATGGAGGCCAGGGTGGTGGACTTGCCGCTTCCCACCGGCCCGGTCACCAGCAGCAGGCCATTCGGGCGGGTGATCAGTTCGTGCACGAAGTCCGGGATGTTCAGCGTCTGGAAGTCCGGGATCTCGAGGGGGATGGCGCGCACGGTTAGGGCGAGCGAATCGCGTTGCTGGTAGATGTGGATGCGGAAGCGGGATAAGTGGTCCACACCAATGGAGAAGTCGCAGTTCTGCCGGGTTTCCAGTTCGCGCCTTTGCGCCTCTGTGCCCAACTGGAAGGCCAGTTGTCGGGTGGTCCGGGCGTCCAAGGGTTCGGCGGCCATGGCGATCAGCGCGCCATGAATACGGAATTGCGGCGGTGTCCCGACCGTCAGGATCAGGTCCGAGGCCTTCCGTGCGATCATCTCGCGCAGCAACTGTTCCATACTCCACGATGTCGCCATCGTCGCGTCGGCCGTCTGCAATGGCATCGTCGTCCCTCCCACACACCCACCTTAATGGCGCCCCAGCGATACAACATGCCCCCACGTCGTACCCCAATTTGAATTTACGGTTGCATCGTATGACAGGAAGGCGGAAGAGTGCAATCAAAAATTATCCCTCTTCGCGCAGGGTTGCCGACTTTGATATGATCGTCCGCATGCACTACCTGAGTACACGCGGCGGCGGCGCTCCGCTCCCTTTCTGTGCCACGGTCCTAACCGGGCTTGCCCGGGATGGCGGCCTTTTTCTGCCGCAGGAGATCCCGGATGTGCGGGATCGCCTGTCGGCCTGGTCACGACTTTCCTATCCGGAGCTGGCCGTTGCGATCATGGGGTTGTATGCGGATGATATCCCGCCGGCGGTGCTGCGCGCGCTGGTCACGCGCAGCTATGCCGGCTTCCGTCACCCGGAAGTGACGCCGGTGGTGTCGGCCGGGGATCTGCATGTGCTGGAACTGTTTCATGGCCCGACGCTGGCTTTCAAGGATGTGGCTTTGCAGTTCCTTGGTAATCTCTTTGAATATGTGCTGGCGCAGTCCGGCGGCGAGTTGAATATCGTGGCGGCTACCAGTGGTGATACGGGCAGCGCTGCTATCCATGGGGTGCGCGGTCGTGATCGCATGCGGATCTCCCCGTGCCCGATCAAAAGCGTCCGCTTCTTGGCCTGGAAGGTCGTTGCCATCGGGTTGGGGTGCGCGGTCGTGATCGCATGCGGATCTTTGTTTTGCATCCGCAGGGGCGGGTGAGTCCGGTGCAGGAACGCCAGATGACCTCCGTGCTGGATCCCAATGTCCATAATCTCGCCGTGACGGGCACGTTTGATGACTGCCAGAACCTGGTGAAGGCGCTCTTCAACGACCTCGACTTCCGCGACCGCCATCACCTCGGTGCCGTGAACTCCATTAACTGGGCCCGGGTGCTGGCGCAAATCACCTTCTACTTCTACGCCGCCTTCCGGGTCATGGAGCGTACCGGCACCGCCCGGGTGCGCTTCAGCGTCCCGACCGGGAACTTCGGCGACATCTTTGCCGGCTATGTGGCCTGCCGTATGGGGCTGCCCTGTGACCGGCTGGTGCTGGCCACCAATGAGAACGATATTCTGGCGCGCTTCTTTGCCACCGGGGTCTATGGCACCGGACCGGTGGTGCCGACGTTGAGCCCCTCGATGGATATCCAGGTGGCCAGCAACTTTGAGCGCTATCTATACTACCGTGCCGATGGTGATGCGACGCAGGTGGTCCGGTGGATGCAGGCCTTTCAGCAGGCCGGGCGGCTGGAACTCCCGGCCGGTGATGCACTGATCCAGGCCGGCCGCGGCGACTCCGCCGCCACGCTGGCTACGATCCGCGCGTATTGGACGCGCCACCACTACCTGCTCGATCCGCACACCGCCGTGGGCGTCTGCGTGGGTGAACCTCACCGCGATGCCGCCGCCCCCCTGATCTGCCTGGCCACGGCTCACCCGGCCAAGTTTGGCGACGCGATCCAGCAGGCGACCGGTGCCGACTTGGCCCACCACCCGATCCTGGATGCCTTGATGGGGCTCCCCACCCGGTGTGCCAGCCTGCCGGCCGGTCACGAAGCGCTGGCCGGTTATGTGGCGCAGACGATCCGCGGCGCCGCCGGGGCGCACGTTCGTTAAGGTTTGTTGAACCGGTTGCGGCACGCGGCCGTCAGTCAGGATACCCTATGCAACTACCAGATCTCATGCAGGACTAGCGCGCGCAGGGAGCCGTTCAGGCCGCCTTGCGCGAGGATATTGGTGATGGGGATGCCACCACGCTGGCGCTGGTAGACCCCGCCGTGCGAGCCCAAGGTGCCATCCTCGCGCGCGAAGCCTGCCGCGTGGCCGGTGTCGGCGTCGCGGCGGCTGTGCTGCGCGCGGTGGATCCTGCCATCCGCTGTGTCACGTTGGTGCCGGATGGCCACGATGTCCCGGCTGGCGGTGAGATCCTGCGCATCGAGGGTTTTGCCGCCGGGATCCTGACCGCCGAGCGCACCGCCTTGAACTTCATGCAGCGGATGTGCGGCACCGCCACGGCTACGGCGCGTTTTGTCGAGGCCGTGCGTGGTTTTCCGGCCTGCATCCTCGATACCCGTAAGACTACCCCCGGCTTGCGTGTCTTCGAGAAATACAGCGTCCTCTGCGGCGGCGGCGTCAACCACCGCTTCGGGTTGTATGACCGCGTGCTGATCAAGGACAACCACCGCCGCCTCTGGCATGACGGCGATCCCAACCGGCTCGACTTGGCTGTGGCCGCCGCCCGGCAACGCTTCCCGGCGCTGGCCGTGGAGGTGGAGGTGGAAAACCTGGCCGAGTTGCGCAGCGCCTTGCTGGGGCGGCCGGAATGGGTGTTGCTGGACAACATGTCGTGCGACGACATGCGCGCCTGTGTCGAACTGGCACGCGGGATCTCCCGGACCGAAGCCTCCGGGGGGATCACGCTGGCGCGCGTGCGCGAGGTGGCCGCTACGGGCGTGGATGCTATTTCGGTCGGCGGCCTGACCCATTCCGCCCCGGCCGTGGATCTCTCACTGGAATGGACGGCCGTGTAGACCGGTTCGAAGTAACGAGAGAGTTGGGGAGTAACGCATGCGCTGCATCGTGATTGACGTTGGCAACACCTCCACCGGTATAGCCCGGTACGAGAACGGTCGGATCTCGCGCATTTCGCACCTCAATGGCGGGATCCGTAAACAACCGGACGCCTGTGCGGCCGCTCTGCGCCGCGCCGCTGGCGCGCGCGTGGATGGCGCGGTGCTGGGGTCGGTGGTGCCGCAAACCAACACCGCCTGGAAACGACTGGTGCGGCAAGTGGTCGGCGTCCCGCTGCTGGTGGTGCGCGCCGATACCCCCATGCCCGTGCGGATCGATTACCCACGCCCGGAAACCATCGGCCCGGATCGCCTGGCCAATGCCTGCGGCGGCGTGGCCCGCTACGGCGCCCCGCTCGTAGTGGCCGATTTCGGCACGGCCCTGACGTTTGACATGGTCACAGCGGACCGGCGCTATGTCGGCGGCGTCATCGCGCCGGGGTTGCCGCTGATGACCGACTACCTCTATGAGCGCACGGCGCTCTTGCCGCGACTGAAACTCGGCGGGGCCTGTCCGCGTATCGGGCGCAGTACCAAAGGTGCCATGCGCATCGGCGCCCATATCGGCTATCGCGGTATGGTGCGCGAGATCGTCAACCACCTGAGCCGCTCGTGGCGCACCCCCCCGCACCTCTGCGCCACTGGCGGGTACGCCCGCTGGGCCATCCAAGGGCTGGATATGCCGTTTGTCATCGATCCCACGCTTACCTTGTTCGGTCTGGGGTGTATATTCGAAGCACAGGAGCGAAACGCATGAACAGTGCCATTGCACACGCGTATGCCGTCATTATGGCCGGGGGACGAGGAGAGCGATTCTGGCCGCTCAGCACCGTGTCACGCCCGAAGCAGTTTCTGACGCTTTTCGGGGGGCAGCCGCTCTTGACGCAGGCCGTGGACCGCCTAGCCGGTCTGATCCCGCCAGAGCGCATCCTGGTCATTACCTCGCGCGACCTGGTGGCGGTCACACGCGAAGCCGCTGCCACCCTGCCGGCGGAGAATATTATCGGCGAACCCATGGGGCGCGACACGGCCGCGGCCTGCGCCCTGGCCTGCGCTCTGGTCACGCAGCGCGACCCTGAGGGCGTGGTTTGCATCCTGACTGCGGACCAGTTGATGACGGATATAGTGGCCTTCCGGCAGATCCTGGCAGACAGCATCACCGTGGCCGCCACCCGCCATGCGATCGTCACCATTGGTGTGCAACCGACTTTCCCGGCCACCGGGTTTGGTTATATCGAAGCGGGCGAGGGGTTGGCCACCGGCACCGCCACACTGTTCCAGCAGGCGTTGCGGTTTGTTGAAAAACCCACGGCCGAGGTCGCGGCCACCTACCTGCAGGGCGGTCGCCACTGTTGGAATGCCGGCATGTTCATCTGGCGCGCGCCGGTCATGCGCCGGGCGATTGAACAGCACGCGCCCCACTTGCGCGAGCTTTGCGATCAGGCCGCCACCACGCCTCCGGCGCAACTCGACCGGTTGCTGGATCTGCTCTACCCGCCGCTGCCCAGGATCTCCGTGGACTTCGCGATCATGGAGCACTTGGACAACATCGTCATGGCACGTGGCGCGTTCGGCTGGGATGACGTGGGGACCTGGGCCGCCGTGGCCAACCATATTGCCGCGGATGCCGCTGGTAATGTGGTCGTGGGCACCTGCGAAGCCGTGGAAGCCTCGGGCAACGTGGTGATCTCGGAGGGGCGACTGACCGCGCTCCTCGGTGTTAATAACGTCGTGGTGGTGCACGCCGGCCCGGTGACGCTCGTATGCGATCGCGACCGCGTGCAGGAGCTC
>CAYSHQ010000090.1:0-7394 GCA_964430835.1 uncultured Lentisphaerales bacterium | reverse complement strand
GCCGTTTGTGTTTCCGCGAGCTGGCTGTGTCCGGACAGATCCCCGGCGTGACCAAAGCAAGCTGGTGAGGGCAGGACGATGAGTTGGTCGGATCCGATTTCGGATATGTTGACGCGCATCCGCAACGCGCAAAAGGCTGGTATTCCTTCATTGGATATGCCAGGCTCTCGCCTCAAAGGCGAGGTCGCGCGTGTGATGCAAGCGGAAGGGTACATCGCCGGTTTCACTCTTACGGGTGAAGGCCGAAGCTCGCTGCACATCGATTTGAAGTACAGCGCGCAGGCCGAACCGGCGATTCGCGGCATCCGCCGTGAAAGTAAACCCGGACTGCGCCGCTTCTGCGGCTATAATGAGATTCCCCGCGTTCTGGGCGGCATGGGCACGGCGGTGCTGAGCACCTCCGGCGGCGTCATGAGCGGCAAGGACGCCCGTCAGCGCAAGCTGGGCGGCGAGTTGATCTGCACAATCTGGTAAGGAGTGCGCGATGTCGAGAATCGGCAAACAGCCGGTCGTGATACCGGCCGGCGTCACGGTGGTCGCCAGCGGCGATCAGGTGACGGTCAAGGGACCGCTGGGACAGCTCCTGCGCGCCCTTCCCGAAGGGATCGGCGTGAACGTGGAACCGAGCAGGGCCCTCGTTACCCGGGCGGATGATTCGCGCGCACAGAAGAGCCGTCATGGCTTGATCCGTACGCTGCTGGTCAACATGATCCAGGGCGTAACCAAGGGGTATCGCAAGGAGCTGGTGATCGAGGGCACGGGCTTCAAGGCCGCCGTGCAGGGCAGCAAGCTCCAGCTCTGGTTGGGCTTTGCCGCCCCCAAGGATTTTACGATCCCGGCTGGCGTCAAGGTGACCGAGAAGCAGGGCGTGCAGCTCACCATTGATGGGATTGACAAGGAATTGGTGGGTGACACCACGGCCCGCATCCGCGGGTTCTTCCCGGCCGAACCCTACAAGGGCAAGGGCATCAAGTATGTCGGCGAGCAAATCCGCCGCAAGCAGGGTAAGACCGTTGCGTAATGCACGGGGCAAGCGGAGCGAATCATGAGTTTCAATCGCAAGGATCAACGCACCATTCGGCATCGGCGTATCCGCCAGCGCGTACAGGGTACGGCGGAGTGCCCGCGCATGGCAATCTACCTGTCCAACCAGCACATGTATGTGCAGTTCATTGATGATGGGGCCGGTCGGACGCTGGCACAGGCCTCCACCGCCAAGGCGGGCAAAGGCCGCACGCTGGCCGACGCGAAGCAGCTGGGGGCGTTGGCAGCGGAGGCGGCTCTGGCCAAAGGACTGCGGCGGGTGGTAGTGGATCGCGCCGGATTTCGGTTTGCCGGCCGCATCAAGGAATTGGTCGAGGCTGCGGTGGCCGCCGGCCTGAAGATTACCAAGGACGACACCAGTGCGGCGGAGGTGACGAAGTGAGCGCGATGGAACGTAATCCTCAGGGTCAGTCGCAAGGCGATGGCATGGACGAGCGCGTCGTGTTCGTCAACCGCTGCGCCAAGGTGGTCAAGGGTGGCCGCCGCTTCAGCTTCCGCGCTGTGGTGGTCGTCGGTGTTCGGGCCGGGCGCGTAGGTTGCGGGTTTGGCAAGGCCAACGAAGTCAGCGATGCCATCCGCAAGGGTGGTGAGGCGGCGCGCAAGCGGATGATGACCATTGTCATGCATGGTAAGACCATCCCGCACGAAGTATACGGTGCGTGTGACGGCGGGCGGGTGTTGCTGAAGCCGGCCCCGGATGGTTCCGGCGTGATCGCGGGCGGCGGCATGCGCCCGGTGCTGGAAGCGGCCGGTGTGCGCGATGTCATCGGCAAGTCGCTGGGCAGCAAAAACCGTTTGAACGTCGTCAAGGCCACGATGGCCTCCCTCCAGAAACTGCGCTCGGCCGAGCATATTGCCGCCGCGCGGGCTTGACCTTCCTCGGAGACTGAACATGGATCTCGCCAGTTTGATGAATACGCCCGGTAGTCGTCGCCCTCGCAAGCGCGTGGGTCGAGGTATGGCTTCCGGTCACGGTAAGACCTGCTGTCGTGGGCACAAGGGACAGATGGCCCGCAAGGGTCATAAGATCAAGATCGCATTCGAAGGTGGCCAGATGCCTTTGCTGCGGCGCCTGCCCAAGCGCGGCTTCAAGAACCCCACACGTGCCACGTTCGCGCAGGTGAATCTGTCGGACCTGAGCGCGTTTGCGGATGGCGCCGAGGTGACCCCGGACGTGCTGCGGAGCGCGGGCCTGGCACCGCGGAACCCCGACCGCATTAAGATTCTGGCCGACGGGAATTGCGACCGGAAGCTGACCGTGAAGGCGCATGCGTTCAGCGCGGCGGCCCGCTCCAAGATTGAGGCCGCTGGCGGCACGTGCGTCACGGTGTAGCGGTCGTACTGCTCCCATTGCCGAGGAATCGTCATGCTGGCCGCTTTTGCCAATACCTTCCGGATACCCGAACTGCGTAAGCGCATCCTGTTTACCATCGGGTTGGTATTTATCTGCCGGTTGGTATCCATGGTGCCCACCCCGGGCGTGGATTGGCGGGCGCTCGAGGAGTTGTCCAATCGCGTGCGGGAGACGGGTGGGTTGCTGGGATGGTTTGACCTCTTTAGCGGTGGCGCCATGAGCCAGTGCTCGGTGGGCTTCCTGAGCATCTGGCCGTATATTAGCGCGACGATCGTCATCCAGTTGATGACCGCCGTGATTCCGACGTTGGAGCGACTATCTCGCGAAGGCGATACGGGACGCGCTAAGATCAATCAGTATGCGCGTTACCTGACGCTGGGCATCTGCGTGTTTCAAGCCTATTTTCTGGCAGTGGCGCTGGAGAATCCCAGTACGCTGGGCATCGAGTCGATTCAACTGGTGGACCCATCATTTGCGGGCCTGCCGTTCCGATTGTTGACCGTGCTGACCATGACCACGTCCACGATGTTTGTCGTTTGGCTGGGCGATCAGATTACGTTGCGCGGCATCGGCAATGGCAGCTCGGTGGTGATCATGGTGAATATCTGCAGCAGCCTGCCCGTTGCCATTATCGCGACCTGGCAGCGCTATTTCGCGACCGGCGGCAAGAGCGTGTTCGAACTGGCGGTGCTGCTGCTGCTGGGTTTCCTGGTCATTATGACCACCGTAATGCTGACGCAGGGGCTGCGCAAGATCCCGATCCATTCCACCCGCCGCGTGGTGGGGAACAAGCAGTACGGCGGCCAGAACACCTACATGCCGCTGCGCGTCAACTACTCGGGCGTCATGCCGATCATCTTCGCCCAGCCCCTGATCCAGTTTTCCGGGGCGGCCATGAGCAAGATCAACCCCGAGGCGTTCGCCAATGTCCCGGTGATCTTCCCGGTGCTGCGCGGCCTGCAGTCATTCGGGATCAGCCTGAATGCCATGGATTCCGCGGTTCATGTCGTGGCGTACGCCGTGCTGATCTTCTTCTTTGCGTTTTTCTGGGTCGCCACCCAGTTCAATGCCGTGCGCATCGCGGACGATCTGAAGCGCAACGGCTCCTACATCCCGGGGATCCGTCCCGGCATGGCCACCGCCGAGCACCTGGACCATGTGATGACGCGCGTGACGTTCTTCGGGGCGCTGGGGTTGCTGACCGTGGCCATCGTGCCGCAGATGCTCTCGGGCGGGTGGCAGATCCCCTGGTCGATCTCCTCCTTCTTCGGCGGCACGAGTCTGCTGATCATTGTGGGCGTCGCGCTCGACACGCTGCGCCAGATGGAATCTCATTTGCTCATGCGCAACTACGACGGCTTCCTGAAGCACGGCCGGTTGCAGGGTCGGCGGTAACGTCCGGCGTGACTCACGACGGATGCGACGGATCCTGCGATGATTGTGCTCAAGACTGATACGGAACTGGCGGCCATGCGCGTGAGCGGACGGTTGGCTGCGGGCATCCTGCAACGTCTCGCGGCGGCGGTCGTGCCCGGCATCACCACGCGGGAGTTGGATGAGCTGGCGCGGGAGCTGATCCGCGGCTGCGGCGCGACCAGTGCGTTTCTCGGGTACCGCGGGGCCCCAGGTGGCAGTCCCTTTCCCGGTGCGATTTGTGTCTCTGTGAACGAAGAGGTGATCCACGGGATCCCGGGAGGGCGTCGCATTGCCACCGGGGACTTGGTGTCGCTGGACGTGGGCGTGAGCTACGATGGGTTCATCGGGGACACGGCGACCACGGTCATGGTTGGCGCCGTAGCACCAGAGGCTGAGCGGCTCGTAGCCACGACGCGGCGGGCGCTGGAAGCGGGGATTGCGGCGGTGCGCTGTGGCGCGCATCTCTCGGATGTGTCGGCTGCGGTGGAGCAGGCGGCGCGGGCGGGAGATTGTCGGGTGGTGCGCGAGTTTGTCGGGCATGGTGTCGGGCGCACGTTGCATGAAGAGCCGCAGGTGCCCAACTTCGGCAAGCCCGGGCACGGGCCGCTGTTGAAGGCGGGCATGACGTTTTGTATCGAGCCCATGGTGAATCTGGGCGGGGCGGCTGTGCAGGTGCTGGCCGACCGCTGGACGGTGGTGACCAAGGACCGCCGAGCCTCGGCGCATTTTGAGCATACGGTGGCTGTTGGGACGCAGGGCGTCGAAGTGCTGACAGCCGGTTGATTTTTTTCTTTTTTTTGTTGTGGACAAAGAGGGCAGGGTTACGGTACTCTGTCTCTCTTTTTGGAACGAGGAAACGAAGTCATGAAAGTTCGCAGTTCCGTTAGGCGAATGTGCGAGCGCTGCCGTGTGGTACGGCGGCGAGGGATTGTGCGCATTATTTGCACCAATCCAAGGCACAAGCAGCGTCAGGGTTAGTTGGAGATTTGACCATGCCAAGATTGTTGGGTGTGGACATTCCGGATCGGAAGCGCGTCGAGTACGCGCTCGCGTATCTTTTTGGTGTCGGTCTGACACGTGCCAAGACGATTGTGGCACAGTGTAAGATTGATCCAGCCAAGAAGGCAGGCGATCTGACCCCGGATGAGATCCGCCATATTACCGCCTTTATTCAAGAGCATTATCGCGTGGAAGGTGATCTGCGACGGGAAGTGTCGCAGAACGTCCGCCGCCTGATCAGCATCGGCTCGTACCGCGGTTCGCGGCACAAGCGCGGGCTGCCGGTGCGTGGGCAACGCACACGCACCAATGCGCGCACCCGCAAGGGTGGGAAGAAGACGGTTGGCGCGGTGCGTGACAAGGCCGTTCGCCAGGCGATTAAGAGCGACACCAAGAAGGCCTAATCCGTGGGGCCCGGCAGCAGGCATGCTGTCGGGCACCGGATGGGTTATACCGATGATACCTCCGAGGCTGACGCATGAGCGATGAAGTAAGCAAGCAGGAAACGCCGGCCGCCCCCGTGATCAGCGAGGCGGCGGCCATTCTGGGCGAGGGCGATGATGCCAAGGCTAAGGCTGCGGCGGATAGCAAGATCCGCAAGGCCAAGGCCCGGTCGATCCCTTCCGGGATCGCCTTTGTCCGTTCTTCTTTCAATAACACGATTGTTTCCATCACCGATGCGCGGGGTGGCGTGATTGCGTGGAGTTCGGCCGGTAAGGCTGGGTTCCGCGGGTCGCGGAAGTGCACGGCATTCGCAGCCACGATGGTGGCCCAGGATGCCGCCCGCCAGGCGGTGACCAAAGGGATGCATGAAGTGGAAGTCCGGGTTCAGGGAGCCGGCGCCGGACGTGAATCGGCCGTGCGTGCCATCCAATCCGCCGGGATTCATATCAGTGTAGTTCGTGATTGCACGCCGATTGCACATAATGGCTGCCGTGCGCGCAAGAGAAGGAGAGTCTAATGGGTAGGTACACAGGACCCGCCTGCCGGCAGTGTCGCCGGGAGGGGATGAAGCTATTTCTGAAGGGTGCGCGCTGCTACATGGCCAAGTGTGCCATCGACCAGGGGCATGGCGCGCCCGGCATGCATGTGGCTCGCCGCGCCCGTAAGATGTCAGAATACGGCGCGCAGTTGCGCGAGAAGCAGAAGCTGCGTCGGCAGTTCGGTATGCAGGAAGTGCAATTCAAGCGCTTCTTCCGCGAAGCATTGCGGCGCGAAGGCGTCACCGGCGAACTGTTGCTGCAGATGCTGGAATTGCGTCTGGACAATATGATCTACCGCCTGGGCTTTGCCGCGTCGCGGCGCGCCGCACGTCAGTTTGTGCTGCACCGTCACGTGTACGTCAATGGCCGTCTGGCCAATGTGCCGTCCATCGTCCTGAAGATGGGCGATGTCGTGGAAGTGCGCAACCAAGCCCGGAGCCGGGACTTGGCGACGCGGGCCCTGGAAGCCGCGACGACGCAGCAGACCCCCGGCTGGGTGTCGCTGGACAAGAAGGCGTTCCGTGGCGAAGTGCTGGCCATCCCGACCCGCGAGCAGATCGCGCCGATCGTGAACGAGCAGGCCGTGGTGGAACTCTATTCTCGTTAAGGCGATGCGCGAGGTGGGTGCGGCGCCGCAAGGCGACGGGCACCCGAAAGGAAGACTTATGCCGATCCGACTTAGCCGCTTTGAAATGCCGAAGTGCGTGGTCAAGGATGAATCCACGGCCACTGCCACGTATTCGCGTTTTGTGGCCGAACCGTTTGAAGTGGGCTATGCCCGCACCGTGGGCAATTCCCTGCGGCGCGTGCTGCTCTCCTCGATCGAGGGCGTGGCCATCACTTCGGTGCGCATTAAGGGTGCCGGACATGAATTCTGCGCCTTGCCTGGCGTCAGCGAGGATGTGACGGACATCATCCTGAACCTCAAGCGCGTCCTGCTGCGCAGCTATAATCGTGCGCCGCGCTGGATTTCTCTCAAGCGCAAGGGCCCCTGTACGGTCACCGCCGGCGACTTCCAGCTCGATAACAGCGTGGATGTGTTGAACCCCACGCAGATCATTGCTTCGCTGGATGTGGACGGCGAGCTCAACATGGAAGTCGAGATCCGCACGGGCCGCGGCTTCTACCCGGCCGAGTGGAACAAGACCGCTGAGCAGGAGATCGGCCGGATTCCGGTAGACAGCATCTTCTCGCCGGTGGCTCGCGTAAACTTTGCCGTGGAGAACACGCGCGTGGGTCAGCGTACGGATTATGAGAAGCTGATCCTGGATATCTGGACCGATGGGCGCGTTTCGCCGGATGAATCGCTGAAGACCGCTGCGGCGGTGTTGCGCCATCACCTCGATGTGTTTGTGGATTACAGCGAGGAAGTCGTGGAGTTCGAGGAGGCGGAGCGCAAGGTGGACGAGGAGCGTGACCGGAACCGCAAGAAGCTCAACATGAGCGTCAATGAGATTGAGCTCAGCGTGCGCGCCGCGAATTGCCTGAACAATGCCAACATCACCACGGTGGGCGAACTGGCGTTGAAGACGGAAGCCGACATGCTGAAGTATCGCAACTTCGGCAAGAAGTCGCTGAACGAGATCAAGGACAAGCTG
>CAYSHQ010000089.1:6655-7417 GCA_964430835.1 uncultured Lentisphaerales bacterium | reverse complement strand
GGATAGAGCGGCAGGAAGGGGTGAGGGTACCAGCGCAGCGGAATCCGGCCCCGCCCCGTGTTCTTCACGCGTGTCTCCGACCGCAGGGTCCGGCGCACCAGCGTGATCGTGCGGGTAAGTTCGAGCGACCAGTTCCAATGCGCCTGCTGCGTCGCGAACGTCATCGTGGTGGCGGTCTCCTTGACCTCCCAGACGCAGAACGCCTGGTTGGTGATGGGGCACGGATGGGTTTTGCACAGAGCGGGCTTCTTGAACAAACCGATACCGATACCAAGCAGCAGCGGGTCGGCGGGGTTATCCGGGTTGCCGAGGTGGGTGTCGAAGGCCTCCGGCAAGCCGGCACCGTCGTACCAGTTGAAGTCATAGGGGTAGGTCGGGCCGGCGATCAGATCGCCGAGCCGGTGGTCGGTTACCTGCCAGATGTACCCGCCGGTGCAATAGCGCATGCCGAAACGCGCCTGATCGGCAAGCGGGTCGAGCACGGCGACGTTTAATTCGGCGTTGTTTAGCCAGAGCATGTGTTGGTGATAAGACCTTGCCTGTTGGTTGATCCCGCAAGGCTCGGCCCACCCAGGCCGCACGTTTGCTAGGAATCCGGTCTGGCACAACCGTTATGTCGCGATGCGTGCTAAGAAGTATGCCCACACCTGCCGCAAGCGTCAAGCCCCATGGTCTTTTCCTGAAGCTGTCGGGAATTCTCACCACGAAGCCAGCGCGCGGCTGATCCGCGAACAAACACTCGAGGCAGCTTTGGGATAAGCT
>CAYSHQ010000089.1:2271-6645 GCA_964430835.1 uncultured Lentisphaerales bacterium | reverse complement strand
CCTGTGGTCAATCTGCAAGTGGGCGCGCCCGTGTTAGAAGAGCGGGCGACCGACGGCCTGCTTGTTGGCGTCTTCGCCTTCATCGCCTTCACCACCCTGATTGTCATTACCGCGGGGTTCCTCGTTAACGACGGGTACCTCGGGTGTTGCAGGGGGCACGGGCGTGGGGTCCGGGGTAGTGGGCAAGGGGATCGGGATCTTGCTGACAGGTGGCACGGGCGATGGATCCTTGGCAGGCGCTGTCGTGGTTGCGGTGGCGGCGGGTGCTTCGGCGGGCGGCGTGGTCCCGGCGCGTTCATAGAGGCGGCGCTGGCGCTGGTACATGGGGAGGTATTGCTTATCCAGCGAGAGCATCAGCACGGCCATGGCCACGGGGTAGGCCGGCCCGGTGGTCTGGATATCTTCCCGCAGGCTGTTGGGTGGATAGGGCCAACTGCCGTCACCAGACTGGTGATCGAGCAGCAGGGTGGCCATGCGTGGCCCGAAGGAGGCCCACTCGGCGCCACCAATCTGGAACATCCCCTGCATCATGTAGAATCCGGAGAAGTAGAAGTAGCCGCCGTACTGCGAGCCGTCCCAGGTTAGCGGGTAGCGGCGCAGGTAGGTGAGGGCAGCCTGGGTGCGTTGCTCGTTGGCAGCATCAAAGAGGGAGTGGATGAATAGGACCAGCGCCGTGGCCGGACGCTCCGGCTCCTGGGTGAAGCCCGGGCGATAGAGATAGCCACCGGCCGCTGGCTCGTTTTTCTCTGCGCTCCCTTTCAGGGGGACATAGGCGCGGTTCAGATACGCCAACGCGGCGTTGAAGACCGGTTGTTCCACTTCAAAACCGGCCTGCCGGGCCGAATGTAGCACCAATAATTGCCAGCAGGTAACGGAGACATCGCTCTGATCCAGGAAGGGTTCATAGCGCCACCCGCCGCGCTCGGTGAAGGACTTGGAGATCTGCTGGGCACGCAGGATGACTTCGATGCTGCGGCGGCACCAGTTGGCCAGTTCGGGGTCGAGTGCTTCGTCGGACTGCATGCCGTAGCAGGAGAGGACAAAGAGGGAGTTGATGGCATGGATGTACATGCCGGACTTGTCGCCCTGGCCGGCATAGCCGTCGGCAGTCACGGACTTGGCAACATATTTCAGGGCTGCGGCCACGGTGCGCGCATAGGGGGTGTTGGTGCCGGGAAGGTGGCCGTTGGCGAGAAAAGCCAAGCCGGCGAGAGAGGCAATGGCGGGACGGTAGTTGGCGTTGTTTACGGGCCACGCCCCGGCGTCGGCGCCTTCGCGGGTCTGGTGCTCGGCCAGCCAGCGCAGTCCGCCGGCGGTGGCGCCTTCGATACGGGCAGGCTCAACGCGCGTGGGTGTGGCGGGTGTTTGCGCGCGCACCGTCCCCACGGAGAGCAGCGCCAGCAGCGCGATCAGAGAGATGTGGTTTTTCGTCATGATTCAAACACCGTGGCACACAGCCGGCCTAGTAGCGCAGCAACCCCTTCGCCGATTCCACCCAGCGGGTGGTGGGGTCCTGATAGGGACGCAAGCCACCTTCCGTCTGTCGTAGCGCCTTGCTCGTCTCTTCCAGTTCCTTCAGCAGCCATTCGGAGAGGGCGTCCTGTTTGCCTGCCGTCGGCGGTGGCGGGATCACGACGCGGGTGCCGCCGCCGAGCGAGGAGTGGAGGGTGCGCCAAGCCAGGAGTGCACTGGCCAACGGCTCATCGGGGAGGGGGGCGCCAGGTTGGCCGCGGCGGGTAATGATCTCATCGAACCCCAGAACGATCTCGCGGCGGGCGCGTTCAAAATGGGCCATGGTGCGGCGGCGGGCATGTTCGGCATCGCGGCGGCCAGCGTCGTCCCAGACGCCCACGGGGCCGCCCCACCAACCCGTGGGGCGGGTGGGGTTGAACTTGGCAACGAGTTCGCCGGCCTGGTTTTCGAACTGGGCGGCGCTGCGCAGTAGTTCGTCCAGGGCGAGTCGGTCGCGTGGCAGGCCGGCAGCCGTAGTGTCGCGTCCGGGCTGGATCAGGGCTTCCGTGCGTTTGCGCACATTGGCGGCCGTGTTGCGCACGGTGCCTTCGGCATCCAACGAGGCAAAGCGCAAGATCTGTTGCTCGAAAGCCGTGGCGCACTGAACGGCCTGTTGCATGGCCTGTATGAAGGTCGGGTGCGCGGCGGTTTCCGTCCGCAGAGTTTCGTTGGCCTGCCGGAGATGCTTGCGCAGGTCGCGCAGCAAGTAGAGTCGTGCTTCCAAGGCGAGCGTGGCGGCGGCCGGGTTCTTGGCAAAGAAGGCCTCGGCCACGGCCGCTGGATTCTCCGCTGCGGCCAATTGGCGGGCGGTTTGATAGTAGAGGCGGGTGTCGCGCATGGAGGCGCTTTCGCGCTCCTGGATTTGGGCTTCACCGCGCAGTTGCTTGGCGGTGAGCTTCAGTTTGCTCCCCATGGTGGTGACACTGCGTACCAGTTGTTCCTGATCCTGAGTCAAGGCGGAGAGATTCTCGGTGCTGGCGCGCCGCTGCAGCCGTCCCCTGACCCGGAGCAGCAGCGGCGGTACGAAAGCCTGGTAGCGGCTGATGGCTTCGCGCAGGGCCGGGAGGGCGGCGGCGATCCGGGGCGTTTGCTCGCGCTGGGGATCACCGTAGGCCAGGTCCAGGTGCATGCGGTAGGAAAGTCGCTGGCAGTCGGATTCCCACTGGGCCAGGCCGGCTTCGACCGTGGTGAGCGTGGCGGCAAAGGCGGGTAAGGCATCGGCGGCCTCGCCGGAGGTGTTGAATTGCGCCAGGAGTTCCTGCAAGTGGCTGGATTGCTGGGCGAGACGCTCCATGGTCTTGTCGTAGGCTTCCGTCAGGGACGTAGCGCTAGTCAGCGCGGGGAGCTGTGTGGCCAGGCCGCGGGGGGGACTGGCCGTTGCTGCGGTATTGCGGTTGGTGGTGGCGGTGTCGTCCATGGCGAGTGTGCGCAGGGCTTGGCCGGCGGCGGCGCGGTCCGCGGCGAGCTCGGCCTGGTCTAGCGCCTTGAGGGCGGCGGCCAGTCGGCGCTCGGCCTGGGTCACGCGTGGGGAGGCGGTCCAGTCGGCGAACTCGCTGTCAATGGCCATGCGGGTGAGGAGTCCGGCTTCGCAGCTCAGCGCGGCCTGGGTGGCGCCGCTGGTCGTGGGTGCGGTGCCGGGGTAGGTGGCTGGCAGACGTTCTGCGAGGCCGAGGAACGGGCTGCGCTCGATCATGCGGGCGTTGGCAGAGAGCCAGCGGGTGACGGCTGCGGAGGGGGTTGGCGCTAGAGAGGCCTTGTTCATGGCGCCTTGCATCTGCTCGTACTGGCTTCGCAGCGCGGCGTGGGCAGCGAGGCGCTGCGCTTGCCATTCGGGGAGCGCTGGCAGGAGCAAGGCGATCCAGGCGTCGATCTGGTCGGCCAGAGCCTTGCCCGTGATCTGTTGGCGGGAGGCGTCGCGCTTGAGCTCGAGGCAGGCGCGGCTGATCTGGCGTTTGATGGTGAGCACGTCATCGAGCTTGAGCAGTTGCGGGGAGAGGCGGGCCAGCTTGGCCATTTCGTCGCCGGTGGCGTCCATGGCATCGCGCAACAGGTCTACGCGGCGCTCCACGGCAGCGCGGTTCTTCGGCTGGGAGTCCGTTTCACTGGTGGTGGCGAGGGTTTCGGTGCGCAGGTTGATGGTGCGCCGGATGAGGTCGCGCCCCATGCGTTCGCGCATCAGGGCAGGCAGGATGTCGGTTCCCAGCCGCTGCAGGGCGATCTTTTGCGCGTCGAGGGTGCTGGCCGGGGTGGTGGGGGGATTGGCGTGGCCGGCAATCACGCCATAGAGCATGCGCACTTCTGACGCGGCTTCCGCGCTATCCGTGAAATAGTGTTCGCGCTCCAGGAAGTTCAGCAGGTGGTTGAGCGTGGGTTGGGGCATGAGCACGAGCCCCTGGCCCACGGCCGCGTTGAAGATCGGCTCGCAGGCGGTTTCGTTGAAGACCAGGGCCGCAGGCTGGGTGGCAGACGGCTCCAAGATCGCTAGCAACTGACCGGCGATGTGGAGCGCGGCCAGGCGGCGGTGTTCGTTCTCGTTGCCGGCAAAGGCGGTGATATGGACGCGGACGGCTGGCGAGCGCTCATCATTACGGCCGGTGTCGCGCACGCGCACCCAGAGCAGAATCTCATCGCCGGGTGCGGCATCCACCTTGGCCAGATCCAGGGCGGAAGAGATGGTCTGGGTCAGTTTCTTCTCCTCCACCGGCAGCTTCGGTCTCGACTGATCTGGGCGGTCCTCGGCAAGCCAGGTGTTGTTTTCAAAGCGGAAGGTTTCGGGAGAGGTGCCATCGCCGATGTTGAGGTCGGTTTGCACTTCAGAACGGCGGAAGGTGATCTGGTTGTCTTTGATGAGGACATGGCGAC
>CAYSHQ010000089.1:0-2261 GCA_964430835.1 uncultured Lentisphaerales bacterium | reverse complement strand
TGGGTCAGTTTCTTCTCCTCCACCGGCAGCGGGATCTCACGCGTGGGGGCGTCTGGGTTGCGGTTGGCGTTGATCTGGTAGCAGATGGCGCCTTCCAGCAGCCCCAAGTCATCGGAGAATTCCATGTGCATGGGGACCAGTTCCCCCTGCACGGATGAGATTTCGCCGGCGGGGTACTCCAGGCGCACGGTGGGCGACTGATCTTCGCGCAGCACAAAGGCGATGCGGACACGTTCGACATTCTCGAACCCCAGTTCGTTCACCAGCACCACTTCCATCTCTACCGGGGCGGACATGGCGAACTCGTGCGTGTAGGTGCCTTTTTGCGGATCGGCGGTCAATTCGGCCAAGGTGCTGCCATCGCGTGTGCTGACGATGCGTACGGACTTGAGCGGTTTTTGATCGGCGCCAAAGCCGAGACGCACCTTGCTGCCTGAAAATGCAGGGACCGGGTCGCGCAGGTCATCGACGCGGCTGGTCGTCAGTCCGGTATAAGCGGGTGGATCCATGGTGACATGGACGCCGGTGGCGCGCGGTTGCGCGATGACGCGTACGAGGCGAATGTCGGTCTGCGCATCACCGCAGCGGATGCGATAGCTGAAGCTATCCTGCAGATCATTGCGGGCCGCCACGAAGAGGCGACTTTGCACGCGGCTCATGGGGCGTGCCGTGGGGCCGATGTCGAGACGCGTAACCTTGCCGGTGGCCGAGGCCAGCAGGCAGCGACTCGAGTCGGTGCCCAGCCAGCGCATGGGGCCCTGCAACAGGCGCGGAATGCCGCCGGTTACCTGCACTTGCAACACGACTTCGCCACCGCGGCCGATCACGGCCGATTCCGGTGTCACGACCAACCGGATGAAGCTGGGCTTCGGCAGGTTGCTGGTGGGGGCGACCAGGCGCTGCAGCATGAGCGGGAATTGATAGGATGGTACCGCCAGCAGGCCGATCCAAGCCAGCGCCAGCAGGGAGAGCAGGGCGGTGCGGAGCTTGAGCCGGCGGTCGCGGGCCAGACCTGCGGCATGCGGCGTCTCTTCGCACAAGGCCACGGTCTCCCGGGTGAGCTGCTGGACTAACGCGTTGCGGACGGCGCTGGACGTGGTGCCCGGCGGCGTGGTGCCATCGCGCGTCAGTACGTCGTGCAATGTGACCAGGCGTTCCGCCGCGCTCTTAGGGAGCATGCTTTCGAGTTCATAGGCCAGATTACTGACGCTGCGTTGCCGCTGGATGAACAGAAGCAGTGCGAAGATGGCGGTGAGCAGGGTGGCGCCCCCAGTGATGGCGCTGAGCCAGAAGCGTTCGGCCGTGTTCAGGAAGAGGAATCGGTCGATATGCGTGGCAACCAACGCCACCACGGCGAAACAGAGCAGGGGCAGCAGGAGCGCCCGCAGCAGTTCATAGAGCCGTTTGCGGTAGTAGAAGGACAGGATGGTCCGCACTACAGGCTTAGGAAGATGTGTGAGTTTACTGCGCATCAGACTAGACCCGCCAGTTTTCGCCAGATCCATTCCGCTGTCAGCATGGCTATCAGCAGACCCAGAACCCAGCGGGAATCCCAGAGCCGCCAGGTGTGCTCCTGATGTTCGACCCGGCTGCGGGGTTGGATGTCATTGAGCATACGTCCGGCGTCGGTAAAGCTGGCGTACGCGCCACCGGCGTTGGCGGCCAAGGCTTTCAGGAGCGTCGCATCGCGGGAGAGGTCGTGCAGTTCGCGGCTGCGATTAACCACCTGGATGGGCGCGTTGGCGGCTACGCCGCCGCGGATGGACGCCGTCCATTCGCCGGAGGGGACGTGCGCAAAGGTGGCCGCAGCCCAACGTGCGCCGTGGTGGGTGGGTATGGCCGGGGCTTCCAGCAGTTGATTGCCATTGCGCAGGGAAACCACGTTGGTAACGCCGCGCGCCTCGGTCCAGACTTGCACGGCTTCGCGGGTGGTATAGCGGTAGAGGTCGGGTTGCGGCCGGTTGGTGGCAGGTGGTTGGGCTTCGATGGCCCATTCCGCCAGGTTGGCCACCAGCGCGGCGTGGGCGTCGAGCGCGTTGGCATTGAGTCGGCGCCAGAGTCGATCCGTGTCCACCAGCAGGGTTTTACCGTTGCCGCAAAAGCCGGCGCTGACCAACAGGTGTCCGTCGCCGGACTGCAACAGGGGGATGGTCTGCTGCTGCAGGCGATCGGTGGCCGCGGTTTCGACGGTTTGGGCCACGGCTTGCAGGGCGCGGGTGATGGGGTGATGGCGGCCGGCCGTGGTCAGCAGCAAGGAGGCT
>CAYSHQ010000088.1:0-7480 GCA_964430835.1 uncultured Lentisphaerales bacterium | reverse complement strand
GGGATGGGTGGCGCGCATTAGCTCAGAACTATTCCAGCGTCAACAGCTTGCACCGCCCCGGCGCAACCGGCACGGAAAGTTTCTGGCCATCCAGCGGAATGGTAACCGGTCCGGCGAGGTCGGCAAAATCTGTACGTCGCACCAGCAACTTCCCGTTCCATTTCATTGCGGATACCACCACGCCGGGTTGATCCGGCAGGTCGAACAACGCGGGGGCACCCTTCTCAAAGAACTCTTGATATGCATGGCTTTCGGCATAAGCAGCCTGCAGGGGTATCAGTTCCCGCACCTCGTCGCCCGGTGCCCAGAGGATAAAAGAATCCGCGCCACGCAACAGGAGATGCCAAACCAGCTCCTTGAACATTGCCGTGCTTAACGGGGCAAAACCCACCGGTCGGTCGGCGGGCTTATCCGGCGCACCGATCGGCATCCCGTGCAGGAACGGGATGAGGGGCGTATGCGCCGGCGTGTGCCGGGCAACCGAGGTGCCCTCAAGCAACATGCCATAGAACCAGCGGTAATCGCTGTTGGTAAAGGCGTAGTTGGCAAAGAGATGATACCAGGCATAGATCACGGGCGCGGCCAGGTTATAGCCGGAGGTTTCGAACTCCCCGCGCCACCAGGGGCGGTAATACGCCCCTTGTTCCCGCCGATACGCGATCCCCTCGGTCAAATTGGGCTTGCCGAACGCGTCTTCCTCGTAATAGTCCCAATAATAGCGGTAGCCGTCATGGGGATTCATGGCATAGTTGCCGATGCGCACGGCGGGAAAGCGAGCCTGAACCGGCTGAACAAAGTTCTCCCGCTGCATTTCGGCGCGCAGTTGCCGCACCACGGCTTGAAAGGCGGGGAAATTCGTGGCGATATCCGGGATCCGGCGGCAGCAGGTCGCGCACTTTCTGGCGGCGGTCCAGCTCTGCTTCCACTCGTTCGGCCCATCGAGTTCCCAGTCCGAGATCCAGTAGTCCAGCGGCAGTTCTGACGCCTGCTGAGCCCTGGCGTAGGCGTCGATCCTGCCACGCACCGCGTCGTTACGGCTCGTGGCGCGGCACGGGCACCCCGGATTCCAGGACAATCCGGAGCTGCGGAACGGTTTGCCATCCTGACCAACATGGGAATACGAATCGCCTTTCGGGAAGAGTCCATGGCTAACCGCAGTGGCGTCCACGGCCACGGGCAGGCCGAGCCTTTTTTGCATCCCGGCCACGCGCCGCAGCTGCGTCATGGTATTGGAGACATCCGGTTGCCAGCGGTGAAAGAGGCACAAGCCGCGTGCCTGAAGCGCCCGCAGCGTGGTTTCGAGCTGCACGTCGTCCGCAGCTCCGGGCAGTTCCGGCGACCAAAGGAAGAGCGGCGGGCGCTGGCCTAGCGGGGCAGTCAGCGGCGGGATCGCCTCCAGCAGGGCCGCCAACGCCGGCGCCGCATCCTTGGCGGCCTCACCGGCCCTGGCCGACGTAGCCACCCCCAGCAACAGCGGCAAGAGCAACAATCCGGCCAGCGGCCGGGATCCCCCCGAAGTATGCTTCATGGCGGTTCCACTCCTGCCTTCGCTGTGCGGCAGAGCCATCCCGGCCATTACGGCGAAGGGGTACTCACAACTCCATCTGCTTGGCGGCATTCCAATAGACGTCGAGCTCGGCCAAAGTACAATCACGCATCTCGCGGCCATCCGCAGCCACGCGCCGTTCCACTTCGCGGAAGCGCCCGGCGAAGCGGTTGGAGGACGCTTGCAGGGACTCTTCCGCATCGACCTGCAGGAAACGCGCGAGGTTCACCACCGAGAAGAGCAGATCGCCCAATTCATGCCGCACCGCCGCCGCGTCACCGGCGGCACGGGCTTCCGCCAATTCCGCGAGTTCCTCGGCCAGCTTGGCCTCGACGCCTGAAACATCCGACCAGTCGAACCCTACGCGGGAAGCCTTGCTCTGCATGCGCTGGGCGCGCGCCAGAGCCGGCAGGGCACGAGGCACGCCATCCAGCGCCGAACGCGCCCCCTCGGCGGAGGACTTCTTCTCGGTACGCTTGATCGCCTCCCAGTTCCGTAGCACCGCCGCGCTGCCATCGACCTGGACATCGCCAAAGACATGCGGATGACGGCGCACCAGCTTGTCCGACAGCTTATGCGCCACATCGTCGAGCGAGAAGGCGCCCTGCTCTTCCTGGATGCGTGCTTGGAAAACCACTTGCAGCAAGAGGTCGCCGAGCTCCTCGGCGTGGGCCGCCTGATCGGCCCCATCCATGGTCTCAAGCAACTCGTACGTCTCCTCGAGCAGATGGGGCTTCAGCGACTGTAGATTCTGTTCGCGGTCCCACGGGCAGCCGTCCGGACCGCGCAACCGTGCCATGATAGCAGCCAGGCGCGCCATACCCGTACCGGGGGCGCGAGCCGTTTCCGACGTGTCAGGATTATCGGACGGGGTATTCACAGGGATCTGCCGACTAGGGGGCTAGCGCCCCTCTTCAATTTTTAGCAACCGCAGCGCTGCGGTGCGGACGGCAGGCGTGAGACTCTCCACCACCAGATCCGCTCCGCCGCAATCAAAATGATCCTGCAGGGGATCCTGCACGATCACCAACCGCATGGCGGCCGCCAAGGCGCCACGCGAGGAAGCCGGCGAGGCAATCGCGACACAGAGGCGCTCACCCACCTGCAACTTGCGGGCTGCCCGGCGCCAGCCTTCCCAGCCGTGTACACACGCGTGATGTGCCGGTTCGGGGATCACCTGTACCTGGGAGTTGCCAAGCACCTCCGCAAACAGGTCCTTGGCCACGGCTTCCGGCAACTGCGTCATCAGGCCGACCTTCACGCCGCGCTCGGCCACATCCTTGACAAAGGCCAATACGCTGTCGCGCGCCTTGCCACCCGCAGCCTGCAAGGCCGTCAAATAGGCTTCCATGCATTCGCTGGCTAGCGCGGCAGCCCCGTCCGTACTCTTCCCCATCTTCTCCAGCAGGGCCGTCATGCCCCGTGTCAGGGACTTACCGAAGAGAAACCGCATAAAGAGACTGCGATCCAGCTTAATGCCTTCCTGATCCAGACGTGCCGTGCAGGCCTGAAAGAACAACTCTGTACCCGCCAACACCACCAGATCGGCCTCCACCAGAACTCCGCGCTGGTGACTGCTTGTACCGACAACGCTTTTCTTATCCATATCCGCTATCCTTTTTGATCTTCGATGCCCTTCAGGCACAGTTCGCTGGCATCTCCGGAATCGTTTACCTTATCTGGCTTGGCGTTCCGGGTCAAGCGTGCGACAGGCCGGATGCAAAATATATTCTCCGTCCTTGTGGTTTGTCAGCGGCTGCGCCATAATATCTAGTAATGAGTTTCTGCTAAGTTCTCCAATCAGGAATCGCTGGATTATGTTTTTCTTTCGCGACAAAGAGATCATTCGTCCTCGAGAAGCCCACCCGATCTCACGCAAGAACATTGACCCGGATGCGCTGCAAGTGCTTTACCGTCTGTCCCATGCCGGATTTACCGCCTATCTAGTGGGCGGCGGCGTACGGGACCTGCTCATGGGGCGCCAGCCCAAGGACTTTGACATCAGCACGGATGCGCACCCCAACCAAGTGCGCAAACTCTTCCGCAACTGCTACCTGGTAGGCCGCCGCTTCCGCCTGGCCCACGTCGCATTCGGGCGCAAAGTCATCGAAGTGAGCACGTTCCGTAAGCCACCGCAGCCCGACGAAGCCGACGAAGCCGCGCCAGGCAGTCTCTACCAGCAGGAGGACAACACCTTCGGCACCCCCGAGGAGGACGCCAGCCGGCGTGATTTCACCGTTAATGGTCTCTTCTACGACATCCGCACGTTCAGCGTCATTGACTATGTCGGGGGGCTACGGGACCTCGAACGCCGCACGCTGCGCTCCATTGGCGACCCCAACATCCGTTTCCGGGAAGATCCCGTGCGGATGATGCGTGCGATCCGGTTTGCCGCCCGCCTGGGATTCAGCATGGACTGGAATTGTCGGCGCGCCCTGCGCCGCCACCATGGCGAGATTCAGCAAGCCTCCACGCCCCGACTGCTGGAAGAGATCATGCGCCTCTTCGGGCACACCTGCTCTGCCACCACCTTCCGGCTGCTCTGGGAACACCGACTCATGTCGGTCTTGCTCCCGGAGATTCATGCCTATGTCGAGAAGAGCGGCGGCGCTCGTTCCCCCCTGTTTCAGCACCTAACGGCCTTTGATCAGGACTCCCACCACACCGCCGCATCCAATGGTCTGCGCATGGCCGTGCTGCTGGCGCCGATTTACCGGGCACATCTGCCCCCCTCGTCGGGCCCGAGCCATGCTCGTGCCCCGGGGCACGAGGTTGCCCGTAGCGTCCTGGACCCCATTGCCAGCCGCATGACCCTCCCCCGGCAAACCTACCACACGACGTGCATGCTGCTCGATGGTCTGCAGCGTTTCGAAGAGTTTACCCAGCGCGCCCGGCGGCTACGCATGGCGCGACACGAACTCTTCCCGGAAGCTTTGGCCTTGCGGCGCATTGAACTCGCCGCCACCGGTGAAAGTCCGACTGTGCTGCGCGAATGGGAAGATCTGGCTCAACAGGCGGCACGGGAAACACCTACCACAGAAGCCGATGCCACAGGCACCCAGCCGGACGACGCCCCCGCCGCGCATGACGCCCAGGCGCAGCGCGCCACCAGCGAAGCAACGGGCACCGAGCCCCAGGCGCTGCGCGCACGCACGCGCCGGCACCCACGTCGGCGCCAGGGCCGCCGTCGCGAGGCGCATGAACCAACCCCCACAGGCGATTCTGCCATCCCAACCGGTTGCGATGCGGACCGGCCGGCCGATGCCGGCTGAGATCCGCCCTGTTCCGCTCCGGTAACGGTCCATGGCCCCAATGTCGATCAACAGCCAGGCAAAGGTGACGGGGCCCATCCTCTGGGGGATCTCGATCGGCCTGCAGTGTCTGATTGCCATCATGTTCGGCTGGGGTTCTTCCCCGCTGCCATTCGCCCTCCTCAACGACTACGCCCGGAAAATAGCGCGACCCGAACAGGAGACACACTTCTACCTGGCAGGGATCGTCGGCACCCTGGTCTGCGCATACGTCGCCGTCACCCTCTGGCAACGCGGCATACAGCAGCAACCGCTACCAGACCGTTCTACTTTTGGGGCGTGCATGGCCCTGGGGTTAAGTATAGCCGCCCTGAGCGGCATGGTTTTCCTCCTCCTGCTGGCCACCAACCACATCCCCTGGCTATACATAGTGGGCGGACCGCATACCCCGCTGGACCACACGGAGTCGCTGCGATTATTCGTGCCAACGACCCTCACTGTGTTGAGTGGACTCCTCTGCCTGCAGCCGCCGACTCTGCAACGATTCCGCCCTTGGCTATCCGCAGTTGGTCGCCCGCTGTGGCAACGCCCTCCGGCGGCCACATGCGAACCGCCACCTGCCGCAGGCACCAGAGGCACCGCATACTGGCCGGAACTGGTCATGGCGGTCAGCCTGCTGGTGCTGCTCTTTGTGCCATGGCGCAGCGCAACCATACTGGCCGGCCAGCTCTACCATGCCGAACTCCTACACCACTGGAACTATTTTGCCATGGGGCCGACCATCGCTTGGCAGGCCGGCATGGCACTGGGCACAGAGGCCTACAGCCAATACGGCGTAGGGTGGCCACTGCTGTTTGCGGCGGTGTCACCCTGGCTACCGCGCTCCTATGGGGGGATGATCGTGGTCGCATCCCTGTATAGCGCGATCTATTACACAGGCATGTTCCTGCTCTTGCGGCGCCTCCTGCACCATGCCCTCTGGGCTACCGCCGGCACCATGCTAGCGCTCTACTGGGAACTTGGCTGCGGCACAACTATGCTCGGCCCTTGGCAATGCCCATCCTCCACCCCGCTACGGCACCCCCTGGACGTCTGGTTCTTCCTGGCGCTACTGGCCTTTCTGCGCGACGGCCGACACCGGTGGATCCTGCTGGCCGGCGCCGCACTCGGACTGGCCATCGCCTGCGAGACTGACACAGGGCTCTACCTCGTACCCATTTTCCTGTTTAGCACCCTCTTTCCACCTGCCACAGCGCACGCGAGCGGCCGCTGCTTATCCGTACGCGCATGGAGCAAGACCATCCTGCTGGGCGGCCTCTCGGCCGCACTGCTGCTGTTACCCATCTTAGGCGTCGCCAGCCGCGGCACACTCGCCACCAGCAAGTTCTGGACCGGTTGGCTGGAAGGGCTCCACTCCTATGCCAAGCTGGGTATTGGCAGCATTCCACTGACAGACGTGCCCGATGGCACCCTGCTCTGTTTTCTCCTCATCCTCACCGTTTACCTTCTGATCCTCTGCCACTTGATCATCCAACGGCTGCACAACCGCACACCGCCCGCCCCCGAAGAGGTCCTCCTGGGATGCATAGCCGGTTATGGGTTACTCACGCTGCTGGTCTTCGTCAACCGCTCGCATGCCTGGAATATCTACCACCCGCTGGCCGCTTTTGCCATTTTGCTAACCGTCCTGGCTCAGCGCGCAAGCGCCCGGCTCTCTGGCTTCGCCAAAAACCCCGGCGTACCGGCCGCGCTGCTGCTGCTGGTCCCGCTCGCCATGCTCGGCAGCAGCTCGCTCCAGACCTACCCCAACCTGATCCGCGCGCAAATCACCCCACCTGCCACACCACCCCACGCATCCCTCGCATACACGCCACTGCCACCGGACCTGACGGAACTCTGCCTGCAACTCACCACCAACAAGCACGACCCGCACCGTCTGGCTGTGGTAACCGACGACGACACCGTGATCTATGCCATGACCGGTTTGCGCCCATGGATGCGTTATACGCCCCCGGAGCCGCTGTTCTTTCATCCCAGCGGCACCCCTCGTCTGCTGCAACTGCTCGCAGAACAGCAACCAGAGCTGATTATTCTGCGTGACGGCCAAAGCTGGCCAGACGTTACCGCCGCCTGTCGCCGGCAACTGGCCGCCGACTACCGCTTGCAAGGCAGGGTTGGGCGGTACGAAACCTGGCACCGCGCACGCCCACCCAACCCATAACGGGGAAGAAGCTGCCGCGCAACCGCAGCGCCACGCAGGTACGGAAGAGGGCGCACACCAACATAGAACCGTACGCCGCCCGCGCCCCTGTCAGCCGGCTTTCGCCACTACCAAAGCGCGCTCATCACTCGTCCATCGCCCCCGCGCCTGTGGCTGGCTGTTATGGCCCTGTACCACCGCAGCGACCCGTTGCGACAATTCCACGCGCCGGAAGGGTTTCTGGATGAATCCACATGCCCCCTGCTCCAGAACCGTCTGGGCCTCACTATCCAAGCTATAGCCGGATACCAGCAGGACTGACACCTCCGGATTGATCTGCCGCAGCAGGCGGAAGGTCTCAGGGCCACCGTATTTCGGCATGATCATGTCCAGCAGGATCAGATCCACCTGTTGCCAGTTTTCCCGGTAATAGGCCACCGCCGAATCGCCATCGGGAAAGGTGACGACCTCGTAGCCGAGGCT
>CAYSHQ010000087.1:0-7508 GCA_964430835.1 uncultured Lentisphaerales bacterium | reverse complement strand
AGGACCACCTTGCGCACCATAATCTCCTGGGCCCCCACATTCTTGATCTTGTTGGCCAAGGGGAGAAACACTATGTTCGCGGCGCAGACCCCATATAGCGTGGCAATGAAGGCGGCGGCAATGGCCGGCCCCATGGAAGCCGCATCCTCCAGGTTACTCAACATCGAGATCAACCCCATCACCGTGCCAATCACGCCAAGCGTGGGAAAGAAACCACCCATTTGTTTGCAGAACTCCTCCCCCTCCTTGTACCACAACTTGACCTTGGACAAATCCTGTTCGAGGATCTCGTGGATGTTATCGAGGTCGGCCCCGTCGATCGCCAGTTGGAACCCCTTCTTCATGAAGGGATCGGCCAGGCCGTCAATGTCATTCTCCAGGGCCAGGATGCCATCCCGGCGCGCCCGCACCGCGAAATCCAGCAACTGCTTGATCAGGGCCTCCACGTCAGGGGTCTTGCGGAAGAACGCCACCTTGAGCTTGGCCGGCAACTCCTTGATCTCCCTGCCCGAGAGACCGATCAGCGTGGCCCCAAAGGAACCGCCAAACACCAGCACCGCCGGACCCGCCAGGAAATAGGCCGCAACGTGGATGTCGCCGATCGTCTTCCCCTTGTGCAACTCCTCCAGGATTACCGAAACCACCAGGCTGGCCCACGACAGAATCAATCCAATAATAGTTGCCTTATCCATACTTCACCCTTGCTGGCTAAACCTGACCAGGAAGCGCCCACTGACGCATCTGCGTGAGGATGTCGGGAATCGTCTCGAGCACGACGAACGTCGTGCCGTTATGGATCTTGATGGTGGTGTTGGGACTCGCCTCCATGGTCTCGATGAAATCCGGGTTGATGTAAAGCGTCTCGCTATCCACCTTTGTGACTTTAATCATGGCCGCCACCTGTCTGTTGCTGGTTATCCGTGTTGCGGGAGCACGTTCCGGCACCATGCCGCGCCGGACGGAGCCCGGTCCGCCGCGCTGCCTCAGCAGGATGCCAGAAACGCACCAGGAAATCACACAATTTTTCCGTCTTCTTCGTGGTCTTCGTGCTCTTCGTGGTAAATTTCACCTTTCTCCTCCCACTAACGAGAATCGCACCCCGCCCTGCCGGGCGCATCACCGCTCCGTTGCTCAATTCCTGCGCACACAGCGAAAACCGATATGCGGCGAGCCTTGTGCCGGGCGCATGGCATTGCGGTACCCGCACGAGAGATTCATATCCACCACGCTGGCCCAACAACCACCGCGCATGACCCGGAAAGAACCCGCCGCAGGACCGCAGGCATTCGTCGTCGTATACGGTCCGAACCAATCCCAACACCACTCATAGACATTCCCGGCGACATCATGCAGGCCAAAACCGTTGTCATCCGAGATGACCTGTTTCGCCCCTTCGCGCTCCGAGGTGCGCCCATTGAAATGCCCGATAGGGGTCGTGCCATTGCGGTTGGTGGTGCCGCTATTCCAGTAGTTCGCGCGGGTGTGGTCCAATTTGTCGCCCCATGGAAATAACTGCCCGGAGACCCCGCCGCGCGCCGCCCGCTCCCACTCGGCCTCGGTCGGCAAGCGATACCCGTTGGCCGTCCAATCCACCGACGTCTCCAGCAGATCCAGCATGCCCGTCCGATACACATTCTTCTGCATGGAGTTTACATAATAGACGGGCACCAGATGTTCCTTCTCCGACCGGGCATTGCACCATTTCACGCAATCATACCAAGAGACACGGACCACAGGGTGGTCACTGGCTGCCGCGCCGCCCTCCGAACGGGCGCCATCCTGGCCCTCGGCCAGATCCGTATAGCCATGTGTCACCGCCCACCGTCGGATATCCGTCCAAACACACCCCGGCACCTCATAGGCATCGATATAGAAGCTCGCAATGGTCCGCGCCGACATACTCCGGCCGGCAGCCAGCACCCCGCTCCCCATCACAAACTGGCAGCCGGGAATCAACACCATGCCACGCGGCGGGCTGGGCGGAGGAATGGCCACTTCCTTGGGCACCAGCATCTCGACCTGTTTATTGTTCGATACCGGACTCATCTCATTGGACCATTTATAATTAATGCGCTGGCCGGGTTGCAGCGCAGCCCGGTTCATAGACCCGGTCTCGATATTCGCCGAAGGCCAGTTTGACACAATCGTGCGCGCTTGCGCCTCAAGGCGCCCCACAGCTGCCTCATGCCCGGTAGCTGTTTCTACCGCATGACGCTCTGCCGGCGTGGCGGTTGCTACCGCCACCCACCCAATCAGTAAGAAAAGCCACTTACTCACAATAGGTCTCCACTTGCAACAGCATACCATGGTGCCACACAGCAAAGCAGGTACAATGCCACAACATGGGCCAGGCGCGCCAACCCGCCGCATGTACGTACTAAACATAATACATCTACCTGCCAGAGAGCACATTACGCAGGCAGAGACCCCGCCACAGTGCCGCCGTGGCATCGGACCTGCTTATGACCATCACCTATGAAAGCAGCACTACTCGCGCTGATGATGGGTCTGGTCTGGCTACGGCCGTTGTCGGCCGCCGAGACCAATATCACGGGGGAAGCCGCACCCGCCAGCACCAACCAGCAAGCGATGCTCGCCACCAACGCGGAAGCCGCCCTGGCGTCATCCAACGACCTGCCGTGGGCGCTCAGCGGGATGGGCGAGAAGGTGGTCGCGACCCCCGCCGAGCTGGGCAGCAGTCGCGGTGGGGCCAGCTTCATGCGCTCCCTCGGCGCGACGGTCTTTGTTCTGGGGCTGCTGTTTGCCGCGAACCATTGGTTACGCAAGCGGGGCGGACGCATCACTCCGGCCGGGCGCAGTACACGTCTGCGGATTGTCGAGCGCGTCGCCATTGACCACCGTCGCAGCATCCTGCTGCTCGAGGCGGACGGCGAGAGTCTGGTAGTGGCCGCCGGCACAGAACGGATCGAAACGCTGGCCGTGTTGCCGCACAAAGCAACATCCGGGGAGGTGGTGGCATGAAGAAGTTCCTGTTTTTCACCGCACTGATTCTGCTGCTGACCAGCGGCGCAGCCTATGCACAGACGTCGGGGACGACGCTGCCCATGGGCATACGTATCCAGATGGATGGCGCCAACACCCCCCAGGAGACCTCCAAATCCATACAGATCCTGCTGCTGCTCACGGCGCTGTCGCTGGCCCCCTCGGCCATCATCATGTGCACCTCCTTCACCCGCATCCTGATCGTCTTCGGCTTCCTGCGCCAAGCAATGGGGACGCAACAAACACCACCGGGACAGATCATGGCCGGCATTGCACTCTTTCTGACCGTGTTCATCATGATGCCGGTCTGGACCAAGATCAATAACGACGCGCTCAAACCCTACCTGGCCGGCCAGATCACCCAGGAGGAAGCCCTCACCCGCGGCGTGGCACCGCTGCGCACGTTCATGGGCAAACAAACCGGCAAGGAGGAGCTGAAGCTCTTCGTGGAGCTGGCCGGTGCCAAGCCACCTCGCACCATGGAAGAAGTCCCGCTGCAGGTGCTCATCCCGGCCTTCATGATCAGCGAATTGAAAACCGCCTACCAGATGGGGTTCCTGATCTATCTGCCCTTTCTGGTGCTGGACCTGGTGATCGCCTCCGCCCTGATGTCATTGGGCATGATGATGCTCCCGCCGATGATGATCTCACTGCCGGTTAAACTCCTCTTCTTTGTACTCGCCGACGGCTGGACGCTGGTCGTGCGGGGGATCGTACAGAGTTTTGCAACATGAGCCCGCAAGCCGCACTGGACCTCATCTATCTGGCGCTGATGACCGCTTTTAAGCTGTCTGCGCCCATCCTCATCACGACCATTGTCGTGGGCGTGGTGATTAATATCTTGCAAACCGTGACCTCCCTGCGCGACTCGACCCTCTCGTTCGTGCCCAAGCTGGCCGCCGCGGCCGTGGTGACGGTCTTCACCCTCCCGTGGGGGATCCAGACCATGACGGAGTACTTCCGCGCCATGTACGCGATGATGGGGCAGACCGCTCCCTAGGGTGACACCATGGAATTTCAACTCGGCTGCTACCCGCAGGTATTTATCCTGACGCTGGCGCGTACCGGCGCCATCGTTTTTGCCATGCCGTTCTTCGAAGCCCGCCTCGAGGTGCAAATCCGCATTGGCATCGCGCTGGCCGTGACGCTGGCGCTGCTCCCCACGCTCCCGCCGGTCTGGGTCCAGGCCGCGAGCGAGATCACCACCCTCCCTGCCATCCTGCTGGCGATGCTGAACGAAGTTCTGCTCGGCGGCGCCATCGGCCTGATTTGCAATGTTTTCGTAGGGGCCTGCCAGATGGCGGGCGAACTCATGGGGTTCAGCAGCTCGCTGAACGCCGCAGAGAGCCTTGATCCCTTCAGCGGCCTATCCAGCCCGGCCATGGAACAGATCCTGCGCATCCTCTTCGTCCTGATCATCCTGCTCAGCAATGGCCACCTCGCGCTGTTGCGCATGCTCGGTGCCAGTTTCCGAACCATCCCGCCAGTCATGACCTGGATATCCGCCGGGCTCGGGGAACGCATCCTGGCGCTGGGCACCAGCATGTTCACCTTAGGGCTCGGACTGGCCATACCCATCATGGCAGCTGCACTGCTAGTAGACGTCTGCTTCGGCTTGATCGCCCGACTCGCACCGGAGGCTAACATCCTGTTTCTCTCCCTGCCGGTACGGTTGTGCATCGGACTGGGCCTGTTCGGCATCGTGTTGCGCTGCAGTGCCGGCAGTTTCGCCCGGTTGGTCGAGCAGATGCTGGAACAGTGTGCCAAGATCCTGATCTAACACGGACCAAACAAGGACGCGCCCCCGGCACAAGCCACCCGGCGCGTTGCGGTTATGGAAGGCAAAGACGGCAAAACAGAATTCGCGACCGAAAAGCGGCGCTCCGAGGAGCGGCGCAAGGGGAACCTGTGCGTGTCGCAAGAAGTGACATCCCTCTTTGTGCTGCTGCTGGGAATTGTCGCATTGCGTTATACCGTGCCGTCCATGTTCCAACAGATCCTCTGCTTTTTTACCGGCATCACCCGGTTCAATATACACGAGCCCTGGACCACCGCCAGCGTCTGCAACGGCTTTGCCACGGGATGCATGGGCCTGGCCACCATCATGGCGCCCTTCTTAGTCCCCGTCATGCTGGGGTCCGTGGTCGGCAATATGGTGCAGACCGGCCCCTTCTTCAGCATGGAAGCGATGAAGATGGGTTTCAGCAACCTGAGCCCGGCCAAGGGGATGCGCCAGCTCTTCTCCACGCAAGCCATAAACCAGTTGCTCATGGGGCTATTGAAGATAGCGGTGGTCGTGTTTGTCGCCTATCTGGTCTGCCGCGATCAAGTGACCTTTCTGATCGGACTGCAGGATGTGGATCTGGCGGCCTCCACCCGCTGGCTCTTTCTACTGGTCTACCGTCTGGCACTGACGGTATGCGTGGCGGCCATCGCCATCGCGGCCCTGGACTGGATCCTCAAGAAGCGCCAGTACGAAAAGAGCATCATGATGACCAAGCAGGAGATCCGCGATGAGTTCCGGCAGAATGAGTCCAGCCCGCTCGTGCGCAAAGCCATGGTCCGCCGCATGCGCCAGCTGACCGTCTCGCGCATGATGGCCGCCGTCCCCACGGCCAATGTCATCATCACCAACCCGGACCACGTCGCCGTGGCCATCGAATACAACGCCAAGACCATGAACGCGCCCAAGGTCACAGCCAAGGGGGTACGGCTCATGGCGGAGCGCATCAAGAAGGTCGCCCGGGAGCACAACGTGCCGATCGTGCGGCGTCCGGAAACCGCCCGTGCCCTGTACAAGTACGTCAAAGTCGGCCAGCCCGTCCCATCCCAGTTCTTCCGGGCCGTGGCCGAGATTCTGGCATACCTCCACAAGCTGGGCCGCCATGTCGGCCTGAAGGCGTCCTAGACGGCAGGAGTAGTGACCCATGACTGAGAGCCTGTTCAACCGCCGCATGCCCGACCTGCTGATGGGGTTGTCGCTCTTCACCATCCTCTCCATCCTGATCGTGCCGGTCCCCACCCCGGTGCTCGACCTGTTGCTCGTCCTGAGCATCGGCTCGGCCGTGCTGGTGCTGATCCTTACGACCCAGATTCAGGACGCGCTGCAGATGTCCTCCTTCCCCACCCTGCTGCTCATCCTGACCCTCTTCCGGCTGGCCCTCAATGTCGCCACCACACGACAGATCCTGCTGCAAGGTTTTGGCGGAAACGTCGTACAGGCCTTCGGCGAGTTCGTCGTGGGTGGCAACTTCATCGTAGGCATCGTCGTCTTCCTGGTCCTGGTCACCATCAACTTTATGGTGATCACCAAAGGTGCCGGACGCATCGCAGAAGTGGCCGCGCGCTTCACGTTGGATGCCATGCCCGGCAAGCAGATGAGTATTGATGCCGACCTGAACGCCGGCCTCATCACCGAAAAGGAAGCCTTGGCGCGCCGCGAACGCATCTCGCAGGAAGCCGAGTTCTACGGGGCCATGGACGGTGCCAGCAAGTTTGTACGCGGCGACGCGATCGCCGGCATCATCATCACCGCCGTGAACATCGTCGGCGGCTTCGCAGTAGGCGTCATGCAGCAAGGGATGAGCGCCACGCAGGCGTTGAGCACCTTTACCATCCTGACCGTGGGCGACGGCTTGGTCTCCCAAGTCCCCGCCCTCGTGATCTCGACCGCCGCCGGTATGCTCGTCACCCGCATTGCCACCAACGCCAGCATCGGCGCGGACGTCGGCGGCCAGCTCTTCCTGCGTCCCCGGCCGCTGTTGATGACCGGCGGCATCCTTGGCATCATCGCACTGGTGCCCGGCCTCCCCTTCCTGCCGTTTGCCACGCTCGGCGCCGCCATCGGCGGGATCGGCCTGCTGGTCGGCAAGAACAAGGAGAAGGAACCGGAGCAAGAGAAGGATGGCGCGCCCACGCCGCGCGGCCGCGGCAAACAGGTGGCCGGCAAGGAACCGGCCGGCGCCCTCCCCGCCGGCGATGCCAAACTGGTCCCGGAAGTCTCCCCGCTGGACCTCGACATCGGCTTCGGCCTGGTCCCGCTCGTGGACCAGAAGCGCGGCGGCAAGCTGATCGACCGCATTGGCCAGGTCCGGGCGCAAATCGCCGAAGAACTGGGCTTTCTCCTCCCCCCCGTCAATGTGCGTGACGACATCAGCCTCAAGAACAACCAGTACGCCATCAAGGTACGCGGCGTCCGCATGTCGGATGGGTACGTCCGTCCCGGCAGCCTGCTGGCCATCAATCCGGGTGGCGCGGAACCCATGGAAGGCGTGCCACCGGTGCGCGAGCCGGCCTTCGGCTTCGAGGCCTATTGGATCAGCGAAAGCCTGAAGGATGCGGCGGAGGCCAAGGGGATGACGGCGGTGGACTGCACCAGCGTCATTACCACCCACCTGGCGGAACAGAGTAAAATCCATGCCTGGCGCATGTTGACGCGTCAAAACGTAAGCGCCATGGTCGAGCGCATCAAGGAGAATCAGGCCTCCGTGGTCGAGGAACTCATC
>CAYSHQ010000086.1:0-7523 GCA_964430835.1 uncultured Lentisphaerales bacterium | reverse complement strand
GGTTAAAGGGTATGCCACGCATGAGACGGAGATCTTTATCCAGATCGCGGACGCACGCGGACGCCTGCTCCGCGCCCAAGGACCGGCCGCCAAGGCCGAGGCCAGCGCCGCCATGAACGACTGGCTTGGCCGCGTGCTGGCGATTGCCGAGAACTACCCGCGGCATGCTCCCCTACTGCCGCGTCGGCCAGTTTGGCGATAGCGTGCTGTACGCCATTGGACAGGTGAGCGGGTTTGTCACCGGGCAACCCGCCGCCGCGCCACCCAGCCTGCGCAACCACCCTGCTACGAACAACGCCACCCAGCGCGGGCGCTCGCAGGCGCCGCCCCCCCTTTTCATCATCCTTTTTATCATCGTCTTTATCACCATCTCGATCCTCTCGGCCAAGAACGGCCGCACCTATCGCGGCCGCGGTGGTTTCTACGGTGGCGGCTTCGGCGGCGGCGGCTTCTCAGGCGGCGGTGGCTTCTCAGGCGGCGGTGGCAGTTTCAGCGGCGGCGGCGCCTCCGGTCGCTGGTAGCGGTGGTCAGCTGCGGCTACCGGAACCGTTCCCTTTCGGCAAGACCAGCGGGCATCGTGCGGAACGTCTGCCGTCGACGTGGTGGCAACCACGTGAAAACGTCAAATATCTTTACAATCTGCGGGCCTTTCGCCTCTTTAATAGTGCCCGCAGCTTCTGACCAATCGTTGTAACCGATTGCGCCTAAACGCGTACAATCGGCAGCCAAAATCCCGCATGCGATTGGCATCCGGCATGCTCTTACATATGCTGACGCAACGACCAAGTCAAACAAGACGGATAACGAAAGGGGTCCATCATGAATAAGTCGATCGTAGCTATGTTGCTGGGTCTCCTGTTTTGCCAGGGTGCCTACGCCATCACCATCGGAGCGGACCAATTATTGGGGACCATTGACCCCGGCACTCCGGCGAATCTGAAGAATGAAATGGTCATGGTCAACGGCCTGCTGGAGGGTTGGGGTGACGTGAAAGGGTATAATGATGGCGCCCTCTCAGGAACCGTCTTAGGCGATAATCCGGATGACCCCAACCGTCCGAAGAAAAACCCAAGGCTCGAGGTCTACACGTTGCGTTTTTCTTCCTCGACCTATATTCCTGACGCAGGCGAGGCGCCTCTGGCCGTCTCCGGCAAAAAAGTGAATACATGCAACACGCGGATCCACCTGGGGAAGAACTCCTACGAGTGGGTCCTGGCCAAGTGGGGAAAAGATAGTGCGGTGTACTATATCGGCGGCCTGACGGGTGAGCTCGAGCTCACCTTGGGCGGCACGGGGTGGGATAAGAAAGGGCATGGCCTCTCCCACTATACCCTGTTCCACGGAAAACCAACGGACGTGCCAGATGGCGGACTGACGATTAGTCTGCTCGGCTTGGCACTGGGTGCACTGGGCTTAGCGTCCAAAAAGATTCGGCAGTAACTACATATCTGCAACCGCTAAGCCAAGAACGGTCGGGTCGCAAACCCGGCCGTTCTCCTTTTATCCCCGGCCGTTACCGCCCGTCCGCCTGCAATACCACCCGTACGGGGAAGTGATCCGAATAGCCGGTAAAGTACGTATCGCGGATCGTTCCTGTGGCGTCTTTCTTGCGCACGCGATGAAAAGGCAGTGGATGCCCAGACTCATCGCGCTGCTGCGGCAGGACAAATGGCCCATAGCTGTTGGTAACCACCTGCCACACCGAAGTCTGTGCCCCACCCGGCAGCATGCCGCGACTGACGCTGATGGAATCAAAGGAGTTCCAGACGCGGTCCTTGGCGTAGTAATAGGTGCCGCGCGCTTCCGTACTCAACATGCCAGAGAGGTTGTACAACAGTGCCATACTATTGGTGGCAAGAGGCTGCGTCGGCGGCCACAAGACAAAGCCGGCGTCGCGCGTCAGGCTGGCGGCCTCAACGTTGTCATTGAAGTCTCCCAACGCCGTGATCGCCGCCGCCGCGTTCCCGGCCAGCCGCCGGGTAATCTCGGCACGTGCCGCCTGTGCTTCCGAGGTCCGAATGCGCACGTTCTCCGCAGCCGGGCCGATCCACGACTTCCAATGGTTCAGGCAGACCGTGAGGGGGCGACCGTACATTTCAAAGCGTGCGATCAGGATATCGCGTTGCAACGGCACCGGCGTAATCCAATTGGTGGCTACGGGTGCGATACGCGCCAGCATGGCGACGTCAATCCCGCGTCGATCACCCCCTTCGCGATGGAGGATCACCGGCAGATCAACCTGATGCACGTCCCGCAGCACGCGGGTCAAATCTTCCAGCACGTGCCGGTTCTCGACTTCGATCAAACAGAGCACATCCGGCCGCATGGCGGCAATCACTTCCGCCAGATGCGCCAGCTTGAGCGCATAGCGCTCCGGCGTCCAGCGAGTCCACCCCTTGGGCGTATAGTCCTTGGCACCGGGATTAGCCGGATCCAGCTCCGGATCAAAGAGGTTCTCCACGTTCCAACTCACCAGGACGAGCTGATTGGTGGCAGGTGTTTGCGCGAGGGCCGACGGCCGCGCCAGCAGTACCAGAAACAGCGCGATCATTATAGCACGTTGCAACAACATACTTGTCTCCGTCCAAGGCCCGCTTCCGTCCTCTGGCCAGTAGCGCGGGCTCGCCCCCGAGCCCCGCGCATCCAAAGCCCATACACGCCTAAGTCTTCTCCGCCCTCGGCCCGGGGCGGGCCGGGGCTACTGATTTAGCGTCCAAACCCATGGCCAGGTCTCGGCCTGTCGGATTAACCCGGCGCGCATCGGATTGTTACGAATATATGCAATGATCTTGTCGTCCTCTTGTGTACTACGCGACCAATGATCAAACCACTCCCTTTGCCAAAATCGTTCGCCGCGTGCAGCCAGCAACCGATTCGCTTCGCGTGCGGTACAGCGCTTAAAGCGTTTCATGACATCTGAAAGTGTCAAAATCCCGCATCGAAAAAACAGATGCAGATGATTCGGCAGTACGGCATAAGCCAGCACCTGCCAATAGCCAGCGCGCTGATACTGCTTAATCGTATCCACCACCCAGGCCGCCACCGCCGGATGCTTCAAGTGAACATCCCCGTGATGGGCATCCAGCCAATAATCTAACTGTCGGAAGTAGGCCTGCGACCGCACTTGCGGATCCCCTTCCTGCGCAGCAAGCTCCTGTCGTAATTTTTCAGCCACCACACTCGGCAGGCTGTTAGCCAAGTGCAGGGTTACAAAATAGCGACCATCCACAACTTCCCAATGTGGCAGTGCACCCCGCCAAAACGCACTTGTTCTAGTCTCACGCACCATGGCCACCCCCAGTAGCGCGGGCTCGCCCCCGAGCCCAGCGCACACAAAGCTAATCGAAACCCAAAGCCTTCTCCGCCCTCGGCCCGGGGCGGGCCGGGGCTACGGCCCAGCGCAGCCACCGCTCATCCGAACCCAAGGCTGGTGCCGCCCTCGGCCAGTAGCGCGGGCTCGCCCCCGAGCCCAGCGCGTCCAAAGCCCATACAAGCCTAAGCCGTCTCCGCCCTCGGCCCGGGGCGGACCGGGGCTACGGATGCCGCGCATCCAAGGCCAGGCTGGGTGCCACATCCAGCGCCAGCGCCGCCGGGCCGCGCACACCATAACCGGCGCCGGCCAACCCGGCGATCATGGCGGCATTGTCGCCGCAATACTTCGGCTGGGCCAACAGCAAACGCACGTTCCGACGCTCGGCCAGCTCCTGCAAGCGCACCCGTAGGCGGGCATTCAACGAAACACCACCGCCAACCGCCAGACAGCGATAGTGGCCGCCACGCAACGCCCGGTCGCACCGGTCCACCAACGCCCCCACAATGGCTTCCTGATAACTGGCCGCAATGGCGTTCACTTCCTCCGGCCCGCTGACCGGATGCGTGCGCAAATGATACATCAACGCGGTCTTAAGTCCGCTGAAACTCACACACAGTTCGGGGCGTAACGCCCCTGCCACCAGGTGATGCCCGGCGCGCACCCGCCCTTGCGGAAAGACCAGATCACTGCGCGGCGTAGCCAGTCGGGCCGCACGATCAATGGCTGGCCCGCCCGGATACCCTAGCCCCAGCAGTTGCGCCGCCTTGTCAAACGCCTCGCCGGCCGCGTCATCCAGCGTCTGGCCAATAATGCGATAACACCCCAGCTGCGGCGTATCTACTAACATCGAGTGGCCACCGGATACCACCAGTCCCAACAGAGGGCAGGCCTCTTCCGGCGGCGGCGCCTCCGGCGTCAGAAACACGGAAAAGAGATGCGCCTCAATATGATTGATGCCGATCAGCGGTTTGCCCAGCCGCAACGCCAACCCTTTGGCCGCCGCCAGCCCGACCACCAGCGAACTGGCCAATCCCGGGCCATAGGTTACCGCAATGGCGTCGATGGCAGGCCAGGAGATCCCAGCGCCTTCCATGGCCTGTGTAATCACCCCCGCGATCTTCTCCACGTGACTGCGCGAGGCGAGCTCGGGCACCACGCCGCCGTACGGCTGATGCAGCGGCGCCTGGCTATAGACGATGCTGGACAACACCGTGCGTCCGTCGCGTACCACCGCCGCCGCCGTTTCATCACAAGACGTCTCAATACCAAGAATTGTCATGGGTAATCTGCCATCCAACCATGGTTATCGGGCCATGGTACCCGCGCCACAAAGCGGGCACCCTACTGCTATTGCTTCTTCACGATCCGCACACCGATCACCACATCAATAGCGCGATTCAGTACTTCATCCGGCGTCTCCTCGAGCTTCTCACGCGTGGCGAATGGATAGATCTCCGGCATCTCCGCATAGGCGCGCCGGATGACGACATTGCGCCACTTTGAGAGCGGCACGGGAATCGTGATGTCGGGTGCAATCCCCTTGCCGTGAATCATCCGCCCGGCGGGCGTATAGTAATGCGCGGTGGTCAAGCGCACGGCGCACTCCGGGCGTGTACTCAGGCGCATCACATTCTGGACCGAGGCCTTGCCAAAAGTGGTTTCCCCCACCACGATCCCACGGTGGTGGTCCTGCATAGCGCCCGCCATGATCTCAGCGGCGCTGGCACTATGTCCATTCACCAGCACGGCCAAAGGCAGGTCGGTCAGATGCAACGCCCCGTTGGCGCTGTGATGTTCCTCGCCGCGCGTCCCCTCCCGGCCGCGCACGGAGACGACCTCCGTCCCCTTGGGGAGCAGGAACCCGGCGATGTCCACGGCGGTTTGCAACAAGCCGCCGGGATTGTCGCGCAAATCCACCACTAAACCGGTCATCTTCTGCGCCTGCAAGACCCGCAGCGCCTCCAAGAACTCCTTAGTAGACCCTTCGCCGAACTGTGTCAGCCGGATATACCCCACCCCGTCGCGCAGGATGCGCACACCGCGGACACTCGCAACCTTGACATCATCGCGCACCAGCGCGACATCGAATGGATCGCGTCCTTCGCGCTCGATCGTGAGCGTCAGCCGCGACCCTTTGGCGCCGCGCAGGCGTCGCACGGCTTCGTCCATAGAGATACCGAGCGCGGCCACGCCGTCCGTCTTTACGATCCGGTCGCCGGCCATCAAGCCGGCACGATGCGCCGGCGAGCCATCAATCGGCGCGAGGATCAGCACGCGTCCTTCCTTGATACCGACATGGATCCCGATGCCGGAGAAGTGGCCACTGGTATCCTCCTGTAGCTCCTGATACTGCTGGGGCGGCAGGAAACCGCTGTGCGGATCGAGCGAAACGAGCATGCCGTCAATCGCGCCATAGATCAGGTCGCGGAACGCCTTCTCGTCCGCATACTGGCGCTTGACCAGCATCAAGGCCTCGGTGAAGACGGCGATATCCTCATACACCACGTCCTTATTAGCGGCCTCGATGGCCAGTCGGCTGGGTGCATTGGACGACGATTGCGCCGACGGGGGATTGGTCGGCGTAGTCGGCTCCCCGGCCACCAACCAGCCCGACAGGAGCATGGCCCCAAGCACCACCACCTGCCACCGGCCTGGCCCCCGTCGCTCGGCCCATGGCTGCCAAGAAGTTCTGAAAGTGCACATGGGCCTATTGTGACAAACGGATCGCCCCCCGCCAACCTCAATCTTGGCCGCCGTTACACCCCACCCTTACACGCGCACCCTTACACGCGCACCCTTACACCCACACACTCACACGTGCCCCGTCACGGTCCTCGCGGACCTTCGCGGTACAATGGCAGTCCTATCATCTGCCAGCGGCACTCGGCGGGGCCGCCGGCCCCATAATTAGAATTGCTGCTCCCCCCCAGCGCCCCCTTCCCTTCCCTGCGTCAGGTTGCTACAATAGCGCGCATGAATCAGCCCACTCCGGGTTGGTCAAGGGCCGCACCGCACGTCGCCGCGGCAGAGAGGATTCTTTATGGCAGCAGGCGTTTTGGATCTGGCAGCAGCTAACTTTGACACCACCATTGCCACCGGCGTGACGCTGGTGGACTTCTGGGCCCCCTGGTGCGGCCCCTGCCGCTCGCAGGGCCCCATCCTGGAACAGATTGTCGGCGCCGTCGCCGGTCGCGCCACGATTGCCAAGGTCAACGTGGATGAGGCGGCGGACATTGCCGCCAAGTTCCAGATCCGCAGCATCCCGGCGCTGATGGTCTTCAAAGACGGACAGGTCGTAAAATCCTTTGTCGGATTGCAGCGCGGCGACGTCCTGTTGCAGGCCATTGAGGCGGCGTGCAAGTGAAGATGGCCGCGCCTACCACCCCATGAACCACGGGGTTGACACACTGCTGGTGGTGATGCTCCTGAGCTGCTTTCTCCTGCTGGGAGCGAGCCGACTGGCAGCGGCGGTACGCCTGACGGCGGCGCAGGGGTTCATGATCGGCCTGCTCCCTCTGGCCATAGAGGGGGGCGAACTGCCGCTACGCGTGGCGATCCTGGCCGCACTCATCGCCGCGCTCAAAGCGGGCGTCTTCCCCTGGCTATTGATGCGCACGGTCCGTGCCGCGCGCACCACGCATGAAGACCGCCCGCTGATCGGCTATGGCCTCTCCCTGCTCAGCGGGGTGGCCGCAGTCGGCGCCGCCTTCTGGCTCGACTCGCGCCTTTCGTTCGCCACGGGCACCGGCTCCCGACTGGTCGTACCCGTGGCCTTCTCCGTCATGGCCACCGGCCTCTTCCTGATGGTGGGGCGGCGCACCGCCATTTGCCAGGTCCTGGGGTACCTGACCTTGGAAAACGGCATCTATATCTTCGGTCTCGCGCTGGTCAGCGGCATTCCGGTGCTGATTGAACTCGGCGTCCTGATGGACATGTTCGTCGCGGTCTTCGTGATGGGCATTGCGATCTACCGAATCAGCCAGGAATTCGACCATATTGACGCGGCACAGCTGACTTCGCTGAAAGGTTGACCGGGCATGTTGGGCGGGTCTTGTATCTATTCGGCGCTGGCGGTGCCAGCGGTGCTGGCCGCGGGCTGGCTGATGCTGGCCAATCCGCAGGCCTGCGCGCCGGGTGCGCACTGATGTGCGCCGCGGCACGATACTCCCGGCGGCACGGTCATTGCACGGAGCTTGCTGCCATGGTCCAC
>CAYSHQ010000085.1:0-7549 GCA_964430835.1 uncultured Lentisphaerales bacterium | reverse complement strand
CACGGGCGCAGAGGTTGAGATCGTCGACCTCGATTGCGAGAAGTACGTCTCGGATCCTTGTCCGCAGCGTATTTTCGATCGTCGTTATGCGGTGGTCGGGATTTCTTGCTACAGTTCCTACCAATATCTGGAAGCATCGGCCTTGGGTCGCGAAATCCGCCGGCGCAACCCGGCAGCCGTGTTGGTGGCCGGCGGCTATCATCCCAGTGCCAGGCCGTCCGATTTCGTGCGGTTGCCCGAATCGCAGACGATTGAGGCGCCGGTGTTCGATCACGTGGTGGTCGGGGAAGGCGAGATTCCCTTCGGCCGCATCGTGTCCGCCGCGCTACGCGGCGAGCGGTTGGCCGCCCCCGTGCTGGGACCCGAACCGGTGGATGATCTGGACCAACTGCCGCCCATGGACTGGAGTTTGCTGGATCGTTACCGGCCCATGGCGCAGCGCACGCGTGGCCAGGTAGCCCTGTGGCTCAGCCGTGGCTGCCCGTTCACGTGTTCCTTCTGCATGGAACGTTGCAAGGGTGAGGCGCGCTGGCGTGCCTGGTCGCCCTCGCGCGCCGAGGAGGAACTGAAACGCCTGAATGCGTGGCTGGACTTGCGCGGCTGGAAACTGTTCATTGCCGATGCGTTGTTCGGACTACGGCCCGACTGGCGGCACGAGATGCTGGAGCGGATCACGGCCCTGGCCCTACCAGTCGACAAGGTCTGGGCCCTTTCGCGCGCCGACATACTGGCCAAGGGCGATCTGGCGCAGTTTCACAAGGCCAACTTCGGTCTCGGGTTTGGCATGGAATCCGGATCGCCGGAGATGCTTCGGATCATGTCCAAGTCGAGCGATCCGCAGGCCTTCCTGGCCAGGTTGGGGGAGTTTGCGCATGAAGCCGCTGCGATCGGATTGCCCTGGGGCGCCAACATCGTGGCCGGACACCCCGGGGAAACCCGTCAAAGCATGCGGGAAACGGCGGAGTTCTGTCGCCGCCTTTTCAGCACGCTCCGACCGCTTACCGGTTCGCTATCGGTCGATCCCTACCGGTTCTATCCAGGTTCGCCGGTCGACCGCGACCTGGACCGCTACGTGACTCGTTTCGGACTGCGCGTGTACCGGCCGCGCTGGTGGGAATATTCCGAGCAGGCGTTCTGTTCCGAGTGGGTCGATCCGTCCGCCACGCTCGACTACCGAAGCCGGGAACGCCTGACGGCCGAGACCATCGGACCGATACTCGAGATGATCGCGGCCCGGTTTGACTATCACGGTCCGGCCCGCGACTATTTCATGCGCAGCGTGGAGCATGCGCGCCAGTTGTTCCACCCTCCCGCACGGCTGCGCGTACTGGCCGATTATCACCTCTGGCGCGGTCTGACCGGTGGTGGCAACGGGCGTCTGGCTGGTGACGCCGAAGCGCGCAGACTGTTGCGGGAAGCACGCCGGGCGAGCGTGACCGATGTCATGCGTCGGCGCTGTCCGTCTGCCCCGGGGTCGGTGGTTTCCGCGCTGGTCGACGAGCGCCGCGAGCGCTATGTACCGGCCTCCCACGCTGCCGTTGCCTGGCAGGACTGTCCGATTCTGCTGGACGTTGCGGGGGCGGGAGATGCCGTGGCAACCGTCTCGGCCCTGCATGCCTATCTGATTGCTTTCACGCTGCTGGGGCTGCGAACCGGCGATCGGCTGCTTGATGTGGGCGGCGGCACGGGCTACGGTGCCGGCGCCGCGGCGCGCGTGGTGGGCCGCACCGGGCATGTGACCACGCTCGAAATCGATCCGGGGCTGTCCCGGCAGGCACGCCGCAATCTGCGGCACAGGCCGAACGTGACCGTGATTAAAGGCGACGGCCGCGTACCGCCTTGCGGCGTCGCTTTCCGCAAGGTCCTGTTCGGATTCGCGCTGCCCGCGATACCGGCAGCCTATGTTGACGCCTTGCCCGAAAAAGGCGTAATCGTTGCACCCGTCGGCGATGCCGACGGTCAGGTCCTGACACGCGTGGTACGCCGCAACGGCCGAGCGGTCGTTTCGTACCACGGTCCGGTCCGTTACGTGCTCGCACGTAGCGTGGAGACTTCTTCGTGACCGCCGGGTTCGACATCCGCATCTCGCCCTGGTACGACCTGGTCTTCCATGCCCTGGCCTGCATTCCGTTGCCGCCCGAAGACCACTCCTGCCTTTACGACCGGAATTACGTGCGGTTGGCTGATGCTCGTATGTCGGACGCTGCCGTGGGTGACGCCGGGATCGGCCGTACATTATGCGCAGACGCACACCTGATTGCGTCGCTGTACGCCGGCTCCGCCCGTGGACACCTGCTGCAGGCTGTCCCGTGCCTGTGGTCCGGCATCGAGCCGTTCATGGCTGATATCAACAAAGATTTCGTCGATCTGGTGTGGCCGGACCCGGTCCGTCAACGCCTGGCCGACTCCTGGCGCAATGATCTGCTGCACCCCCTGCCGGACTTGTTTCGCACGGCCTTGTGGTCCGAGCTTGCCAACGGCTTCAGACAAATGTGGCAGGACGCGGTGCGGCCGCGTGCCGAAGCCTATCAAGCGGTGTTCGAGGATCGGCTGCACGAAATAGCTGAAGCGATTCCGGATCTGGCCGGCGTCACCTGGATACTCTGTCATCCCTTGCGTCGCCACGGTCGCGTCTTTCAAGGTGGTTGCGGCGTGGACCATAAACTGCTGATCGCAGTCGGTGTCTGCGACGATGAATTGGATGTCGATCAGATGGCGCCTGTGTTTCAGGGTTGTCACGAACTGTTTGTCTCGCAGGTGTCTGCGGCAACGCGCAGACCGGGTGATTTTGCCACGGTCCCGGGGCGGACCGGGTACGCCGAGTTCTACGCGGTCGAGAATGCCGCGCTACGCGCAGGGGCGACGCTCTTCACGGGCAGCCGATGGGAACGGTCCTACGCTGCCTGGTTGGAAGGGGGTTGTACGAGAAAGACCGTCAGGGTGTGCGGGCCTGGGCGGTCTGGGACGGTGGCGGGGGGGGCGAAAAGAACGGAATGACCCGCTTCACCCCCTGCGTGTTGATCAGGATCACCCTCGTTGGTTCGATCCCGCCGACGTACCAGCCGCCGTTGCTGCTTACCAGTTCGCCGGTCTGTCGCCAGCGGTTGTTCAGGAGTGTCAGGGGCTTGTTGTCGCTGAAGGAGATGCCGCGCAGGACGAAGAGCGGTTCTGGTGCCGGTGGCGGGGGCGGGGGGGGCGGGGTGGGCGGGGCGATGGCAACTTCGCTGTTGTTGGTTGGCGGGGGTAGCGGCGGGGGCAGTACCGTGATGCGCTCGGCCAGGTTGATGGCTGCGCTCGCGGCCTGCAGTCGCTTCTGCACGATGTCGGCCTTCTGCCCGATCAGCGCGACCTTTTGCAGGTCGGCGCTGATCTGCTCCGGCGTACTTGGGGTTGCGGGGAGGTTGACCGGCGACGTCGGCGGAGGGGGAATGGGAAGGGCATACATGTGCAGGGTGATATCCGCCACGTAGCGTTGCGGCGTATCGGGCGAACCGTGATGCAGGTGGAGGGTGTCGTAGCAAACCAGTCTCGGGAACCGTTGGAGGTTGTGGAGCAGGAGGATGATCTGGAGGAGGGGCGCTTCCACGCGGAAGGTGGCGCGGATGACGGGCTTGAGCGGATCCGCGGCCTGTTCGTTCCGGATGGTCAGTTGCTGGAGTTGGAGGTAGTGCTGGTTTCCCGTCTCATGCAGCCAGCGTCCGAAATCCTCGCTGTCACTGAGGCTGTTTTCCAGCGGTTTTGGCATGTTCTGCAGGGCGGTGCGGGCACCTTGCATGGCGGCGTGTAGGTGCCGGGCATGCGCCAGGGTGGTTGTCGTGTTTTGGGCTGTCAGGTTGGCCGCGGCGCAATAGTGGCGCGTTCCCACGTGCAGGCCGGTTGCCAGCAGTAAGAGGCTAACTAGCAAAGCAAGGGCCCGCATCAGGCCTAGTCGGGCAAGACCGGATTGCATGATTACTCTTCTCCCCGGATCGTGGCCGTGATCCGCACGAGAAAGGCGGGTTTGCCTTCCCATTCCATTTGACGGCTACTCTCCTCCCGGATGTCTGTCAGATGGCGTTGCACCTCGGCCTTGCTGCGCCAGGTCTTGAGTTGCTGGGCCGGATCCAGCGGTTTGCCGTTCGGGGTTACCGGGATGGCGAGGTCCAGGCGCAGGTTGCAGGAGGCCGAGGGCATGTCCAGCGTCAGCAGGCGCACATGGGGTGGGAGGGATGTCGTGAGGATGTAGAGCATTTGGGCGATGGGGTGTCGTTGGCTCAGCAGACGGTCTGCCGTGTCCAACGTCGCGGCAGCCTGTTCCAGTTGCATGCGGTGGCGCTGGATGAACCGGGCGGCATCTGGTTGTTCGGGGTACTGTTGCGCAAAGCGCTGTTGCTCGCTCGCGCACTGGCGTTGGCGGTTCTTGGTCTCCAGGAGTCTTTGGCACGATTCGTAAATGGTCCAGCTCAGGAGCAGGCCGGCAGCGAGCAGGCCACACAGCAGGACCCAGGCCGCGGCGGCGCGCTGGTGGATTGGCACCGGGCGGTCCCGGATCAGATTTATGCGGAAGGCGGTCATGGGTAGTCCTGTCGCAAGGCTAAGCCCAGGCTGGTGGCCAGGCGCGGGCCGATGGCAGGGGTGAGCTGGGGTTTCAGGTGTGAGCAGATGGATGGCAGTTCGGGAACCGGGTCCCAGCAATCTGTATGCGGTACGAGTTCGCGCAACCGTTGGATGAGGCAAGCAGGGTCAGGGATGTAGCCGGTCAGGGCAATGCGCGTGACGGGCGGGGCATGGAGAACGAACTGGTGGTATTTGATGCTGTCGCTGACGCATTCCGCCAGATACTCTTCGCCGCTGTTCCAGGTATCGCACGGGGAGAAGACGGTGCGGGGGAATACATTGTCCGCGCCGTGCATGATCGCGATATCCGCGCGGTCCTGGGCCAGTGCGATAATCGCCGTCGCTGGTTCGGCGCCTGTCGTCATTCTTAAATATCGGTAGAGATTGCAGACTGCCAGGCAGCCAATGTCCACAATGCGCGGGAAGATGCCGGCCATGGCGAGCATCTGGAGGTGCTGATCTACCTCCTTGCGTGGGGTGATGGCCAGGACCCCATTCACTTGGTTTTCGGTGGTGCCATGGCTGTTTTTGTGCCAGTCCATGTAAAACTCGGCGCGGGGGAGCTGGAGTGTTTCCTCTGCCTCGATGGATAGCGCCTGTGTCATTTCGGCGGGCGTGAGGTTGGCGGGTTGGTGGAAATGCTTCACCGCCAGGCCGGGCGTTTCGATGGCCGTACAGACGGCGTCGCGGGAGAGGTGCGCCTGCTGGAAGAGCTGGCGCACGGCCGTAGCGAGCTGGGACATGCTGGCGTTGGGCGGCGGTGTCGCCCAGCCGGCCTTTTCCAGCCGGAAGGAGCCATCGTGGCTGGCGTGCAGTTGTACGGCTGCCAGATGGGTGTCGCTGACATCCAGCCCTACGGTACGTCGGGGGGGTGGCAGGTGGGTAGGTGGGGGCATAGGTTTGGTCCCAGGCGCATCCCCCGTACTCGCACCGGCGCGGAATCCGTGCCGTGGCCGATGCGAGCGGGGAAGCGCGAGCTGTCACGGTTATATGCCGGAACGTGTGAAATTGCCGAACGCATCCAGCGTGATCACCACATCCTTGATGGCTTGGTCGATGCCTCCCAGGGCTCCCCGGGCTTCCAGGATATAGTTGGTCCCGTTGTGATCGCTTGGTTTGTGATTCGCAGCAAACTGGTAGGCATTGGTATTCCAGTATCTGCCGCTCATCTCGTTTTGGAGTACACCTGGCACCTGCCAGACGTAGTCTACGACTACCCCGTTCTGGTTGGTCGTGTAGTTCCCGGTTTCCGCGTACATGACGCGCAACTGGGTACGGATCGTGCCCAAGGCGGTCTCCGCTTCGGTCGACATGGCGCGTTTCTTGTTGCCGGCCATCAGCGGTATGGCGACGGCAGCCAGGATCGCCACGATAATGGCGACGACCATCAGTTCGACCAAGGTAAATCCGCCAACCCGGCGGTTATGCATTGTGTTCATACACCCCTTCTTTCCGCAGACATTGCTGCGTGTTTGTTTGATCTTCACCCCGCGTCGTTAGCCGGGCGGGATGAACGTGTGCGCGGCGGACGTGCGTACACCTATACACCCGCCCGTTCCGCTCCCAACGTTGTTGTTCTTTCGGGTCGACCTTCCACCCCTCCATCATCGCGTTGAACATTTCAGATATTTGTCTGACTCGCCGCTATTGCAGCCCCCGTGCGGCCGTGAAGACCGGCAGATAGATGGCCAGCACCAGGATCAGGACGAAGAAGCCAAAGAGGCAGATCAGCACCGGTTCCAGCAGCGCAATCGACACGGTGATCGCGCCTTCCACCTGGTCCTCATACGTGTCTGCCACCTTGTCGAGAATTTGAGGCAGACGCCCAGAGGCTTCGCCGATGCCGACCATCCGCACGATCAGGCGCGGGAAGGCCGACTCGACTTCGAGAGAGGCGGAGATGGTGGCACCGTTGACGACCCGCATGCGTGTGCGCCCCAGCGCCAGTTCCATGGCCCGGTTGTTACAGATGCTGGTGGCAATCTCCATGGCTGTAGCCACCGGCACGCCGCCACGGGCCATGATGGCCAGGTTCCGGCAGAAGCGCGCCACGGAGAACTTCTGGACACACGCCCCGACCAATGGCAGCCGCAGGATCAGGGTGTCCAGCTGCAAGCGTCCCGGTGCCGTGCGCGCATACTGAACAAAGAGGAAGAGCAAGGCGGTCAGCGATCCGCCGATCAGCACGATATGCTCGAGCAGGAAGCGGTTGGCCCCAAATACCACGCGGGAGAGTAGGGGGAGCTGCTGGGAGGTGCCGAAGGTTTCCTGAAACTTGGGGAGCACGACCAGCGTCATGATGGAGCAGATCAGGAGGAAGAACACCGCCACGAAGATGGGGTAGGCCAGAATGCTGTGGATCTTGCGCTCCAGTCGGTCGCTGCGCTCGATTGCATTGGCTAGGTAGTCGAGTGTTTGCGGCATGCTGCCGGCTTCCTCGGCTACACGCAAGAGCGCCACGGTCAGCCGGGAGAAGATGCTGGGGTGCTCGGCGGCGGCTTCGGAAAACATGCACCCCTCGCGCAACTTCGCGGAAATAGCCTGCAGGCTACGTCGGATAGCGGGGTTGTCCATGTCCTCAGCGATCGCCTGCAACGACTCCCGGATGCCCATGCCAGCCCCCACGGATATGGCGATCTGGCGCATCAGAATGGCTTTATCGCTGTTGCGGCAGCGGGTCAGGAGGCGCCGTTCCGTACTCCGGCCGGTCTTCGCGGTCTTTACGGATAGCGTATTTGAGGGGGCACCCGCCGCGGAAGGCGTGGCCGGGCAAAGGTCCAGCACGGTCAGCCCAGACTCTCGCAGTTGGGCCAGTGCCTCCATGCGATTTTGTGCCTCGATGGCCGCGCACACCGGTTGCCCGTCTATGTCCTTGGCCTTGTAGTTGAACATGGTCATGTGGCATCCCCCATGGCGCGGTGCGTGTCCGGTTTCCGGCAGTTGGCAGCGTGCC
>CAYSHQ010000084.1:3383-7605 GCA_964430835.1 uncultured Lentisphaerales bacterium | reverse complement strand
TCCCGATTTCGATAGCGATTCCGAAGAAAGAAGGCAGCGGGTTCCCGAGCTCGTCGCACCCAGGCGCTCCATCAGAGTCCGGTAGCCTGCCAGACTTGCCACTGGTTGCGGTTGTAGATCAAGCGGAACTCCCAGGGTTCGGTGATGGGAAAGCCGGTGCGGCTGGGGCGGTCGATGGTCACCGGGACACGTGCCGCGCGGCCGATGAGCGTGGGCTCGCCGATCTGCCAGCGCATGGGGGTGTCGGGGAGGGTTAATTTGGCGGTGTCGGCCAGGAGGAAGGTGGCATTGGTGCCGCGGCGGCAGGCGTTGAGCACGGCTTCGAGCACCACGCGGATGTCGCGGCCCGGGGTATCCTGGATGGCTTCCATGAGTGCAGGGCCCTGGATGACTTTGGGCGACAGTTTGCTGTCTGCCGCGTCGACCAGCATCATCTCCCGGATGCGCAGCACGTCGCTGGTGTAGGTTGAGGTGGGGTAGCGTTGGATGGTGGCGTCAAGCAACTGGAGGGCGGCGGGGTAATTGGTGACGTATTCGGCCTCGGCGGCGCCATGGGCAAAATCGGCGAGTTCCTTTTCGCGCTGTTGCTGGAGCCGGGTGGCGGTGGCAGGATCGTACCAGCGGCCGTCGATGCGGATTTTGCCGCGCTCGGCCATGCTGGCGGCCTGGGCGAGGGTGCGCAGGTGGGTCACCACATCGTGGTAGGCCAGCAGGGTGCGTGGTTGCACGAAGATGGACTTTAGTCCCTGGCAGAAGGGGCATTGGCCGCGCCCCTGCTTGGTCCCTTTGCACCGCTTGCACGTGCCGCTGCCGTCGCAGGCGGCACAGTTTTGCTGGGGGGTGCCGGTCAGGTCGGCCCGGGTGCTTGAGGTGCTGGGGGCGCCGAGGCGGGTAATGCCGGTGCCGCCGGCCGGGCGGGTCGCACCGCTGCCGCCGAGGGTGGCGGGAGCGGGGGCGGCCGCGAAGGTGGTGCCGCCGGCCAGCATGCCGGCCACTTTGCCGCGCCCGCCGCAGGTGCGGCACTTGCCGGTGCCGCCGCAGTTGGTGCAGGGGACAGCGGCGATGCCATTCTGGCAGTTGGTGCAGATGATCAGGTTGGCACTCATGTCAACCAGCGACCGGTACGGACTGTTGGGAAAGTTTTTCAGGAGATGTTCGGTGTACTTGTCGGATTCCCCGATCTGCTGGCGCAGCATCCAGTAGAGGCTGCTGGCGGCAGTGATGGCCTCGCGGATGGGGGCATTGGTGGTGGCGGCATAAAATTTGGACAGGGCGGTGATGTTCCCCTGCACCCCCTTGTCCAACAGGGCCTTACAGGTTGTTTGCAGTTCGTCGTAGGTGCTGGCGGCGCCGCTCTGCACCGGTTGGTCCGTAATGGCAGCCCGGTTGAGCAGCGGCAGGGACAGGACGAGCGACAGGAGGAAGAGCAGACGCATAATGGAATCTCCTGGGAAAAGCACGGTCAGGGGGTTCGGGAAAACCAGCGCAGCCATTGCACGGCCAGGCCGAAGACAAAAAGCGCTGCCACGAGCAGGACGCCGTCGCGCTCACGGGGGGTCAGGCCAAAGCCAGCCCGTGCCAGCGCCTTACCTTCGGCGCGCAGCCTGCGCAGGTACTTCCCCAGCGGAGCAATCTGACGGAAAAGGGGCATAGGGCGATGGGTCCGTTGACTTCACGAGCGGCGCTATTGATTGTACTGATTTTGGCACGGCAAAAGCAAGGTGCCGCGTGGCTAGGCCTCCTCTGGTAAAAACCCTTGCCCCGCACGGGTGGGTCTATTACAGTGCCGGTACGCAAACGAGTTCTGGAGTACTGCGCATGTTCAAGATTGCACCCGAAGGGTGGCCATTTGTGATTGGTGGCACGGTTATGACGGTCGTGCTGGCGGCGGTGGCGCTGGGGATGGACGGCCGCGTGGGGCAGGTGGCCGCGCTGCTGACCCTGCTGGTGGCGGGGTTGGCCGCCTTTTGCTTCTATTTCTTCCGCGACCCGGAGCGCCAGACCCCTCAGCGGCCGGATGCCTTCATTTCGCCGGCGGACGGGCGGATCATCGTGGTGCAGGAGGTGATGGAGAACCGGTACTTCCAGGAACCCCGCCTGCAGATCAGTATCTTCATGTCGCCCGCGAATGTGCATGTGAACCGGGCGCCCCAGGCCGGCACGGTCATCTCCACCCGCCACAATACCGGGAAGCACTTCGCGGCCTATCGCGAAGGGGCGTCGCTGCGCAATGAGAATAGCGAGATGGTGCTGGAGACCAGTCATGGCCGGATCCTGGTGCGTCAGGTGGCCGGGTTTCTGGCCCGGCGTACGGTCTGCCGCGTCAAACCCGGGGCCTTGCTTCAGCAGGGGGAGCGCTTCGGCATCATCAAGTTCAGTTCGCGCTTGGATGTTTACTTGCCTGTGGCCAGCATGCCGCATGTGGCGGTTGGCGAGCGCGTCTGGGCCGGCGAGACGATCCTGGCGGCCATGCTGCGCGAGAAAGGCACTCCGGCGTGAGAAAAGGCATCTACATCCTTCCCAACAGCATCACGCTCTGCGGCATGACGTTGGGGTTTTATTCAATTCTCGCTTCGCTCAAGGGCGATTTCACGTACGCGGCCTGGGCGATCCTGTTTGCCAACATTTCGGATGCGCTCGACGGCTGGGTAGCGCGGATTACCAACACCACCAGCAAGTTTGGTGTGCAGCTCGACTCCTTGTCCGACCTGTTGGCCTTTGGCGTGGCACCGGCCATCCTGGTCTTCAGCTGGGGGTTGCATGATCTGGGGCGGGGCGGCTGGGCGGCCACCCTGCTGCTGGTGCTCTGCGCGGCCCTGCGTCTGGCACGGTTCAATGTGCAGTCGGACTCGGCGGAGTGCCGCTGCTTTACGGGGATGCCAACACCCAGTTCTGCCACCATTCTCACCTCCGGGATTCTAGTCTGTCTTGAGGATCAGATTTCCTTCCCGGGGTTGCGCTATTTCTTCCTGGGGTTGACGATTTTGCTGGGGTTACTGATGGTCAGCACGGTGCGCTACCACTCGTTGAAGGAGGTCACGGCCATCAAGAAGAAGCCGTTCTGGGTGCTGGTGGTGGTGGTGCTGATTGTCTTCTTGATCCAGTTGAGTCCACACCGGACGATCTTCATTGCGTCGTTCTTGTATCTGGTGAGCGGTTTGGTTGAAGCGCTTTTCCGGTTGCGGCGCAAGAAAGCGCCAGCGGCAGGGCCGAAACCCGCCGGGGTTTAGCCGTGGCGGCGGCGGCAGCCGGGCAAAAAACAGGCGGCGGATGGATAACCCGCCGCCTGCAGCAGAGGTTGTGGCGGGCGGGGTGCCGGTCGACCGGTCCGCACGCTACAACCAGCGCTTATTCGCCGTACACGGTGCATTTGTACGTGCCGATGATGCCGAGAATGTTGTCGGCCTCCCAGTCCACGAACTGGATCTTGGTGATGCCGCCGTTTTTCGCGGCCGCCTCGATGCTGGCGTCGCCGGCCGCCACGATGGCGAGGTACGACTTGCACTCCGAGACGCCCTTCTTCATCCCCTGCTTGACGGCACCATCGCCGACGGCCTGAGGCAGTTTAACCTGCGTCACGCCCCACCCCACCGGTTTCGAGGTGGCGCAACCACCCAGCATGAGCGCCGCACCCACGATGGATGCGCAGACGAGTAGACTTCTCATGTAATCCCCCACTGTTATGTATGACCGGAGGTGGCCGTACAACACTCGTTGTCCGTTCCTTGCCACCTTCCAGCTTGGTACATGGTGGCATACTCGCCATACGGATGCAATGGGAATCAGCAGGCCCTCAAACTGCGGGAGTTGGAAGAATGGAAGACTGGAAGATTGGCCAACCTCGCGCAGGCATGACCAATTCACACACATTGATTGCACTTGATTCATCAAGCACCGATTGATGTCGCGTTCCCTCCCGGGATCGCAGGGAACTGCTTGTTTCCGCAGTTATCTCATTCATCCAAGCATCCACCCCCCCAATCTTCCGCAGTTCAGGGGCGGGCGGGGTTTGCCACGAGCAGCTGGCCACCCTCCAGGCGCAGCACGCGGTCGCAACGCGCCGCTACCTGTGGGTCGTGGGTGACGATCACCAGGGCATGCTGGTGCTGGTGCGACAGGCCGAAGAGGAGTTCGAGGATCTGCGCGCCCGTATCGTGGTCCAGATTCCCCGTGGGTTCATCCGCCAGCAGCAGGCGTGGCTGGTTCATGAGTGCACGGGCCA
>CAYSHQ010000084.1:0-3373 GCA_964430835.1 uncultured Lentisphaerales bacterium | reverse complement strand
AAGCATCCACCCCCCCAATCTTCCGCAGTTCAGAGACGAACCAGGAAGATCCCTTGCGCACAACCGTACGCATGTCTTATAGTGAACGCGTTCTGCCTCCAGACCAACCTGCCATGCGAGAAAACAGATGTCAAAAAGCAAGCAGACCAACACCAACAATCTTCGAGAACAGACCCTGGTGTTATCCCATGATGCTGATGCCGGCACCCTCCGCGTCCGGAAGACCAAGCTCCTGATTGTCAGCGGGGCTCTGCAGGGGCGCGAATTCGTCCTCAACAAGGACCAGTTCACCATCGGTTCGGGCGAGCATAATGACTTGGCCCTGCAAGACTCGACTATTTCCAAGCATCACTGTGAGATCTCCGTGGATGGCGACGGCTACCGCATCCGCGATCTGGAGAGCACCAACGGCACCATTGTGCAGGGGGTCAAGATCACCTCCGCCTACCTCTCGCCAGGCGCGGAACTCCAGCTGGGCAAGACCCGCATTGTCTTCTGTCCGCTGGCGGAATCCAACGACATCCCCTTAAGCCGCAATGAAAACTTCGGCGGCATGATCGGCCGCAGCATCGCGATGCGGCGCGTCTTCTACCTGGCCGAGACCTATGCGCCCACCGAAGCCACCGTCATGATCACCGGCGAGACGGGCACCGGCAAGGAGATCCTCGCCGAAGAGATTCACCGCCACAGTCAGCGCAAGGATAAGCCCTTGATCGTCATCGACTGCGCCGCCATGGCCAAAGACCTGATTGAGAGCGAGCTCTTCGGCCATGTCAAAGGGTCCTTCACCAGCGCCAATGCCGACCGGGAGGGCGCCTTTGAAATGGCGGACGGCGGCACCGTCTTCCTCGACGAAATCGGCGACCTGAGCCCGGAACTGCAACCCAAACTGCTGCGCGTGCTGGAGAAGCGCGAGATCCGGCGCGTCGGCGAGAACCGGATCCGCAAGATCGACGTCCGAATCATCTGCGCCACCAACCGCATGCTGGCCACCGAGGTGAACGAAGGACGCTTCCGGGAAGATCTGTACTACCGGCTCTCCGTGGTCCAAATGGAACTCCCCCCCCTGCGGCGGCGCCGCGACGACATCGCGCTGCTGATGAAGAAGTTCCTGGTGGACCTGCATGGGCCGACCGCCTTGGAAGCCATTGCGGACTTCGACCGCACCATGGATGTGCTGAAACGCCACGAATGGCCTGGCAACGTGCGCGAACTGCGTAACCTGATCGAAGCCGCCTTCTACAGCGAGGCCCGCCCGATTGATCTCTCGACCTTCCTCAGCCTCGATCGGCTGCGCGGCGGCAGCAAGCGCGAGGCGGAACCCAACTTCAGCGCCGACAAACCGTTCAAGGATGCCAAGAACGAACTGATCGAAGGGTTCGAGAAGTCGTACATCCAGGACCTCCTGAACCGCAACCGTACCAACATCTCGCGCTCGGCGCGCGATGCCGGCATTGAGCGCGCCTATCTGCAACGCCTGATCAAGAAGTACCACCTCAAGTAACCGGCGCCCGTCTGCACGCACCCACAACCCTCCCTCAGGCAGTCCCTCAGGAGCACGCCCTATGATGCGCAACATCCTCTGCATCGGCGCCGGCTACGTCGGCGGCCCCACCATGGCCATCCTCGCCCAACAATGCCCGGACCGGCGCATCACCGTGGTGGACATCAATGCCGCGCGCATTGCCGCCTGGGACTCCGCCACGCTGCCCATCTCCGCGCCGGGCCTCGCCGGCGTGCTCCAGGCCCGGCCGGGCCGCACCCTCTTGTCCCCCCGCGACGTGGCGCGCGGGATTGCCGAGGCCGACATCATCTTCGTCAGCGTGAACACGCCGACCAAGACCTTCGGCCAGGGTGCCGGCTGTGCCGCCGACCTGCAATACTGGGAGAAAACGGCGCGTCTGATTCTGCAACATGCCACGGCCGACAAGATCGTGGTCGAGAAGAGCACCCTGCCCGTGCGCACCGCCCATGCCATGTCGCGCATCCTGCACTCTGGCGCCGGGTCCGTCCACTTCGAAGTGCTTTCCAATCCGGAATTTCTGGCCGAGGGGACCGCCATCGCCGACCTGACCAACCCCGACCGTGTGCTGATCGGCGGTGCCGATACGCCGCGCGGCCGCGCCGCCGTGGCCGAACTGGTCGCACTCTATGCCGCCTGGGTCCCGCCGACGCGCATCCTGACCACCAACGTCTGGTCCAGCGAACTCTCCAAGCTGGCGGCCAACGCCATGCTGGCCCAGCGCGTCAGCTCCATCAACGCGCTTTCGGCCCTTTGCGAAGCCACGGAGGCCAACATCGCGGAAGTGGCGCGCGCCATCGGCATGGACTCCCGCATCGGCCCGAAATTCCTCAAGGCCGGCGTCGGCTTCGGCGGCTCCTGCTTCCATAAGGACATCCTCAACCTCGTCTACCTGTGCGAATCGTACGGGCTGACGGAAGTCGCCAACTACTGGCGGCAGGTGGTTGTGCTCAACGACTACCAGCAGGCCCGTTTTGTCGGCGCCATGATCCGCGCCATGTTCAACACCATTGCCGACAAGCGCATCGCCCTGCTCGGCTTTGCCTTCAAAGCCGACACCGGCGACACACGCGAAAGCCCGGCCATCCGCATCACCCGGCTGCTGGTGGACGAACACGCCCGCGTGGTCGTCAGCGATCCCCGGGCGCTCGACAACGCGCGCAAGGACCTGTCCGACCTGGGCGACCGCGTGCTCTTCGAACCCGACCCCTATGCCGCCGCCCGCGAGGCCGATGCCCTGGTCTTCCTGACCGACTGGCGCGAATACCAAAACTTGGATTTCAGCCGCCTGCTGCATGGCATGCGCCGCCCGGCCTTCCTGTTCGACGGCCGGCGCTTCCTCGATCACGAGGCGCTCTTCCGCCTCGGCTTCAATGTCTACCCCATCGGCAGCCCCCCACTCTCCCACCTCGACAACGCCCCCCTGCTTGCGCTATAGTATTCCCCTTTTACAAGGAAACAAAAATGAGCAAACTACTGACTGACCACGTTTTCACCTCGGAATCCGTCTCGGAAGGGCATCCCGACAAAGTCTGCGACCAGATCTCAGACGCCATTCTGGACGCGTGCCTGGCGCAAGACCCGCTCGCGCGCGTGGCCTGCGAAACCTTGGCCACCTCCAACCTCGTGGTGAACGCCGGCGAAATCACCTGCCGCAACTGGAATCGCATCGACCCGCAAACCATTGCACGCGAGGTTGTGAAGGATATCGGCTACGTCACGCCGGAACAGAACTTCAGCTACGACACCTTTACCTATGTCTGCGCCCTGCATGGCCAGTCTCCGGACATTGCCCAGGGAGTCGATCGCACCAAGTCGGAAGACCAGGGCGCCGGCGACCAGGGGATGATG
>CAYSHQ010000083.1:0-7736 GCA_964430835.1 uncultured Lentisphaerales bacterium | reverse complement strand
GGGTGCGATTCCAGTTAGTGGGAGGAGGAAGGAGAGCTTCCCCACTAACTAAAATCGCACCTCTGTGCCGGGGGAGGCGGCGGCTAATCCGCCCGGGGTGCCGGCACGCGGACCAGGCCGGCGGCGATGCGCTGCCGTACGGCCTCGAAGAGCAGGATGGTGGTGGCCGCTGCCACGTTGAGTGAGTCCGCCTGCCCCAGCATGGGGATGCGTACGCGCAGATCGGCCGCCTGCAGCCAGGTGTCGCTCAGGCCGTATTGCTCGGTTCCGACCACCAGCGCCACGTTGCCGGTGAGCGGCACATCCGTGTGCAGCTTGTCCGTGTGGGGCGTGGCCGCCAGGATGGCAAACTTCCGCTCGCGCAGGAACGCCAGCGTGGCGGCGCTGTCGGCCTCGACTACCGGTACGGCGAAGAGCATGCCGGTGGAGGCGCGCACCACGTTGGGGTTATGCAGGTCGGTGCAGCGGTCGCAGACGATCACGGCCTGCACGCCAGCCGCATCGGCTGAGCGCAGGATGGTGCCGAGGTTGCCAGGCTTCTCGATGGCTTCCGCCACGATCACCAGCGCGTGGGGGGGGAGTTGCAGCTCCGCGAGGGTGCGCCGGAGTTGCGGCCCCACCGCCAGCAACCCCTCGGGGCGCTCGCGGTAGGCCATCTTCTCGAAGACAATCGCGGTGCAGGCGATGATCTCCGTGCCAAGGGTGCGGCAGCGCTCGATCAGTACCGGTTCGCCGGTCCCCTTGAGAAAGAGTTCCTCGCAGAAAAAGAGTTGCTGCGGACGGTAGCCATTGTCCAGGGCGCGCTTCAGCTCGCGGTACCCCTCGATCAGCATCAGACCGAGTTCATCGCGGTGCGGTCGTTGCCGCAGCTTTACCACGGTCTTGATCTTTGGGTTGGCGGGGCTGGTAATGGTCAGTATGGCGGGAATCATAGCAGAGCCACCTTGTTTATGCGGGGCACACCCCTTTACGCCCATGGTCTTTTAGCTGGCGACGGCGCGCTTTGGGCTTTCCGTGACCCATCCGCACAATATAGTATGGCTTCCCTCACCGTCAAGGGCGGTGCCAGCACTTCCGCGTCTGGACGTGGGACGGCGTGGCCGGCTGGAAAGAAAGAGAGCATGATATGCATCGTAGTACCCAATGTGGCGTAATCCTTCTGACCCTGGCGCTGGCGTGCGGCGGCGTGGCGGCGGCTGGGACCAATGAGGCACCGCCGGCCTGGTTGCTCGATGGCGTGGCCGCGCAGGTCAATGATGAAACCATCACCATCTCCGAGATCATGAACGAGATCCGCAACAGCGCCTGGATCGAAATGCCCAAGGAGGAACGCGAGAAGAGTTTGCGCAAGTTGTATACCGAGACCTTGGATGCGTTTGTTAACCGCCGCCTGATCCTGGCAGCCGCCCGTGTCGCGGAGCTCAAGTTGCAGGCCTGGGTGGTCGAGGACCGCGTCCAGGAGATCATAGACAGCCGGTATAAGGGGAATCGCGCCCTGCTGCTGAACGATCTGACCGAACACCGGGTGAACTACGAGGAGTGGCGCAAGGGGATCGAGGAGGAGATGATGCTCATGGCCATGCGCTCCGAGAACGTGGATAAGCATGTCACGGTCTCGCCGCGTGAGGTGCGTAGCTATTACGAGACCAACCGGCAGGCGCTGGTGACCAGCGCCCGCGTGCATCTGGGGCGCATTACGCTGCCGCCGCAACCGGGCCGGGAACAGACGGTGGAACAGCTGGGTGCCGTGGTGTTGCAGGCGTTGGACGCCGGTACGAACTTTGCCACTGTGGCGCGCACGTATTCCAAAGATGACTTTGCCCCCCGTGGCGGTGATCGCGGCTGGGTGGATCTGGATGACCTCGCCCCGCGACTGGTCCAGACGCTGGCCACGATCAAAACCGGGCAATGCAGCCGGCTGGTGATCCTGGGCGAAACCGGGATGATCCTCCAGAAAATCGAGGAGAAGGGCGCCGGCCAACCGACGCTGGACGAGGCCTGGACGCAGATCGAACGGCGCCTGCGCATGCAAAAGTCCGAGGCAATCTATCGGGGCTGGACTGCGCGCCTGCGCCAGCAGGGGTTTGTGAAGCTCTTTGATCTGCCGCCCACCTCGGCGGAGCAGTAGTCGATACCCGGCATGAACCTCACGAGTCCAACCCAGGTGCGGGAATGGTGCCAGCAGCGCGCCTTCCATCCCAACCGCACCCTCGGCCAGAACTTTCTGATCGATCGCAACATCCTGGAGTCGATCGTGGATGCCGCCGGCGTCGGCGCGGGACAGCGGGTGCTGGAGATCGGCCCCGGTCTGGGGGTGGTAACGGCCGAACTGCTGCGCCGCGGCGCCCAGGTCGTCGCTATCGAAAAGGATCACCGCCTCGCCGCCTGGCTAACCGAAACCTTCGGGCACGAGCCACGCTTGCAACTCCATACCGCCGATGCGCTAGAAGTGGACTGGGATACGCTGCTGGCCACGCGTTTCGATGCCCTGGTCTCCAACCTCCCCTATTCCGTAGGCACCCGCATCTTGTTGGATGTGGCTACGCATCTGGCGGCGCCGCCGGTCATGACCGTGACCGTGCAACTCGAGGTAGCGGAGCGCTTTGCCGCCGGCCCGGGCGCCGATGCGCGTGGTCAGGCCGGCGTCTGGTTGCAGCGCAACTATGATGTGTCGATCATACGGGTGATCAAACCCACCTGCTTCTGGCCTAAGCCGGAGATCTCCTCCGCGCTGGTGCGCTTTGCCCGCCATGACCGGCATGCGCTATCCGCCATCGAGACGCGGCGCTATCTGGAGTTGACACGCTTTGCCTTCATGCATCGGCGTAAGCAGCTCGCCGCCGCGCTGCGCCACGCGCCCGCCGACCTCGCCCTGGAACCGGCGGTGATCCAGGAACTGCTCGTGGCCTGTGGCGCCGCGCCCCGCGCCCGCGCCGAGGAACTCGATGTGGCGCAGTGGTGTGCGCTGGTGCGCGCCTGGCCCGCGTAACCGTGTCCGGCTTGGCAGGAGCACGAAGATCACGAAGAAAGCAGGGAATGGTGTCTCTTCCCTGCAGCCTCCGGCCCTGCCTTGGTGTCTTCACGCAGAAGACACGAACCACACCTTCGAAGGTGTGAGCGCCAGGGTCCCCTCCCGTCACAGCGTGCAGCGCCCGATCCTGTTATCGCATGTGGTTCACGCACCCCCTTTGGGTCTTCATTCTTGCCTTTGCCGTCCCCCCTGCGGCATGATTCCTGCCATGGAAACATTTTGTGATGCCGGCAGGTACGGGCGTGATCGTCCAACCAGACGTAGGATGACATCCGGCGGGTCCGGCGGCCCCGCCCTTGCGACGCATGGCATGCTATCCGGCGGGTCCGGCGGCCCCGCGCTACCTGGGGTGCGCCTCCTTGGCGTTTTGTTTGGCGTAATGCTCGCGGGTGCGTGTGGCGCGGCTGCGGAACCGGTGAACGTGGCGCTCAAACCGCGCGACCTGACACCTGTAACGTGGCTGGAGGCACCGGCACATCCGGCGGTGGAACTTGTGCGCGATGGGAAGGCGCTGGCCGTGGTCTATGTAGCCGATCCCCAGACGCGCGCGCCCTTTGTGCCGAAGCGCCCTAAGGATGCGCCGCCACCCTTCCGTCGCTGGCTGGATGAGCTGGTCGAAGACGTCAAGCTCACCACCGGAGCTACGCTGGAATTCGTCGAACAGCCGCCGGCTGCGGACCGCCCGGCCCTTGTGATCGGCGATTGCGAGGAGACGCGCGCCGCCGGGATCGATGCCGCGAAGCTCCCGGCCGAGGGGTTTGTCGTCAAGACGGCGTCAAACCGCATCTATCTCGTGGGTGGCCCGTCGGGTCCGGCCAGTGATGGTACGGCCTGGGCTGTGGCCGATTTTCTGGAACGATTTGTCGGCGTGCGTTGGTACTGTCCCACGCCCTATGGCGGACGCTCGCTCCGGCCGGCTGCCACGCTGGTGGTGCCGCCGGTGCACTACCGCGATCAGCCGGTCTTCGCGTACCGGCGCATGTATCAGGACTGGTATTGGCTGCAAGCGCGCTCGTGCGATGAGCAGATCCTGCCGATGGTGCCCGGGTCCGGTGCCGAGGGGGCCGAGACGCTCTGGCTGGGGGATCATTTCCGCCTGATGCGCGAAGGGATCAGTTGGCCGTACGAAGCCGTGCAACAAGGGGCGCGCATCTATGAGTTCATGAACAACACGCTCAAGACCAATGCGCCGCTCTTTGCGCTCCGTGAAGATGGTAGCCGGAGTCTGGCAGCATTTTGCTACAGCGCACCGGAGTTGCTCGCCTGCTATCTGGAGAATCTGGCGCGGGCTTGGGATAAGGGCGGCAAGGGGACTTTCCTGGGCGGCATCACGCGGTCCAGTGTGACGATTTGGCCATCCATGGATCTGGGCGGCAATCCGATCGTCGCCACCTGCCGCTGCCCGGCTTGCCGCCAGATGCTGGCCAAAGGGGGCGAGGCGCTGCTGATGGGCAATTTCGTGCAACGCGTGTGCGAGGCGGTCAAACCGCGCTGGCCTGATAAAAAGGTGATCTATGTGCCGTGGGGGTTACCGCAATGTCCGGCCGAATTAACGTTCCCCGACAACCTGGTGGTGAACTCCATCGACCTGGGGACCATGGGGCTGCTGCACCAGCCCGCCATCCGCCAGGAACAGGAAGGGGTCTTGCGCGACTGGGCCGCAAAGTCCGGACGCCCGGTCACGATGTGGATCGATTTCGCCGGTCCCGGTGACTGGACGTACGGGCCGGTCCAGTTCCCGCAGCTGGTGAAAGAGTTCTACCAGTCGAATCGTAACCGGCTGGACGGCGGCATGGTCTTGACCTATGGCGCCGCCTGTTTTGTCACGGCCGCCCCCACCTATTACGTCTGGAACCGCGTGCTCTGGAACCCCGACTTGGACGTGGAGGCTACGTTGGATGAACTCTGCCAGCGCCTCTTTGGCGCGGGCGCGGCGAGCGCGCGCGAGCTGTTGCGGCTGGAGTGCACCCGCTGGCAGAACACGTCCTTGTCGCGGCCGTTGCGCATTGCCGAGCAACGTGTGCCGCCCAAACTCTTCCGCGAGATCTGGCCGCCAGCCGTAGTGGCACGGATGAAGACGCTGCGCGACCAGGCGCTGGCGGAGATCGAGCGAACCCACGACCAAGCCGCCAGGCGTGCCTTTTTGTATTGGACGTGGTCGATGGATGCGTTTATTGCGTATGCCGATTCCCTTGGTGATACGGCGTCATCGTCGCCAGCGGATGCGGCAGCCGCAGACGCCGCCTTGGACGCGGCTGCGGCCGCACGCTTCCGCGGGGTGTCGGCCGCCACCAACCAGGCGCGGGTCGCCCATGTCCGGTTGGAGCCAGGCGCTGGCGCAGGGGAGGGGACTGCCATCTGCTTCGACCTCACCAGCGGGCAGGCCTGGCGAGCAACATGGAAGGAACCGGCCGCACAGAGTGTAACCGGCACAGATCTGCCGCTGGAGAGCTGGAGCGCGGTCTGGGTTTTCGCGAAATACCGGCTGCCGGGGCGGGAGCGTGACGGCTACTTCCCGGCCACGCTGGCGCCGGAGCGCACCGCGCATCATGTGCCTGCCCACGCGGTGTTGGATGTCGGCCTGACGGCAGGCAAGGGGGTGGGCGTCTTCCTCTATCGCGCGCAGGTCGGTCAGGGCGCGTTCGATCTCAAGGATGTGAGCCTCCGCTGGCTCGCGAGCGCGGATGGCGTCACCAACCCGGCCACGGCCGACCTGAAGGTCTTTGCCGTGGAAATGGTCTATGTGCCGCGCGGCGCCTTCCAAGTGGGCTCCGGCGGAGCGGAGAGCGGCAGCTTCACGGACGGTGCCTGGCGCGATGGTCCCACACTACCCTTTACGGTCGACGCCGCCTGGAGCGGCCCGGTCACCGCAGGCTCGCAAGCACGGCGCCTGGGTACCGAGGCTGGCCAGCTTTGGGGGACCAGCGAAGCCGGGCTGGATACGATTGGTCCCGTCGGTGCCATCAGCAATGGCTATCCCACTGGTTATGAGCCTTTCTACTGCATGCGGTACGAGGTAACGCGCGAGCAGTTTACGGCCTTTCTGAATTCGCTCTCCCGTGCGGCCTTTGTCAGCACTTCGGGGGGCGATGTCGCGCACGCGGGCGCCACGTACACGGCGGTTGGGCGCTACGCGCTCTCCGGCGTCTGGCCGAACTTCCAGGCCGCCAAGCCCTATCAAGCCTGTAATCTCCTCTCGTGGTGGGACTGCGCCCAGTTCGCGGCGTGGGCGGGGTTGCGGCCGATGACCGAGCTGGAGTATGAAAAAGCCAGCCGCGGGGCGCGCCGACCAGCGACGAATGCCTATGCTTGGGGTACCACCGGGATCGCGCAGAAGGAGTATGCCGCGACCGGCGAGGGCGGGGCTGACGAACGGGTGGCCGGTAATGATGATCCGGCGGCCGGCAATGCCAACTATGAGCTTACCATGCCAGCCTACTTTGGCGGCCCGACGCGCGGCGGGGTCAGCGCCATCCCGGGCAGCCCGATGCGCGCCGGAATCTTTGCCACGCCACAAAGCAGCCGCAGCACCGCGGGGGCCTCGTACTGGGGGATCCTCGACCTGAGTGGTAATGTGCGCGAGCAGGTGGTTACGGTGGGCCATGCCAAGGGGCGCCTCTTCGCCGGCTCGCATGGCACGGGCACGCTGGAGATTCCGGAGGATTGGCCGGCAATCGTGGGCGACGATTTTGCCATCGGCACTGGCTATCGCGGCGGGTTCTTTGGCGACCTGCTGGCGCCCTTACAAAGCTCGGATCGCAGCCGCGCGGTCTTCAAGGATCGGGAAGCATCCTTCAGTCGCGAGGCACGCTCCGAAGCCAACGGCTGGCGTGGCGTGCGCACGGCACCAGATGCTGCCACGTCGGGTGCGGCCACCACGCCAGTAGCCGTACAGAGCGATCGGCGCATGCCACGGCTGCCACAGACGCTCCGTGCGGATGGGCTGCTGAGCGCGTGGACGAACCAGCCGGCGCTGGTGCGGCGCAGCCTGAACCAGATCTTCCCGGCGGAGCGTCGGCGCGCTTCCGGCCCACAGGCCTGGTGGCAGGGACCGGCCGACCTGGGCGTGCGGGCCTGGTGGGGGTGGGATGGCGAGGCGCTCGGTGTGGCCGCCGAGGTGACGGACGACCGGCACGTCAACACCAAGAGCGGTGGCCTGATCTGGGATGGCGACAGCATGCAGGTGGGGGTCGCCATTTCCACCAATGTCCACTGGAATGTCGGGCTGGCACTGACCACCACGGGCGTGGTCTTTCACACCTTCGTGGGGCCGGGCGCTGGTGTGGTACAGGGTGCCACCTATGCCGTGGTACGGGATGAGGCCGCCAAGCTCACCCGCTATGAACTGCGCCTGCCCATGGCGTCGCTGGGGCTCCATCCGGACGAGTCGTTCGGCTTCAACGTTATGGTCTTCGACGATGATGACGGTCAGGGATCGCGCGATCGCTTCCAGTTGGCGCCGGGGATGACGTACCCGTTCCAGACCGGGTTGTATCCGCGGTTTGTTGTACGTGAATGCCCGTAGCGGTAGGCAAATTGTAACTGCCAGGTGCCAGTGTTCGGTGTTCAGGACGGCAGAAGGGGGGTAGGTGACGATGTCACCCAGACAACCCTCTTCAGCCACGCGTCTGCTGCCAGTGGACGATTACGGCGGCGATTACGGTAAACGAGTGGGGTTGAGAGGTGCAATGCTTGGTCCTGAGTG
>CAYSHQ010000082.1:0-7771 GCA_964430835.1 uncultured Lentisphaerales bacterium | reverse complement strand
CCTTGCGGTACCCCTCGGGGTTGGCCATGCCGAAGTTGGACTTGATGTTATCCTCGACGTTCTTCCCCTTTTGATGGCCGATCAGCATCACGCGCTCGCCGCCGATCGTGGCAAAACCGCCGATCAGGCCGTGATCATCACCAAAGGCCCGGTCGCCATGCAACTCCACGAAATCCGAGCACATCCCCTGGATGTAATCGGCGATCAGCGGGCGTCCGGACGTGCGGGCCACTTGCACAATCTGCCAGGGGGAGAGAGGTTGGGTGAAATCAATATCGCTCATGGTTGGCTCCAGAAAAGAATTCAGGGTGGCGGGGTTCGGGGGGTGGCGGCCGCGCGCCGCACCCGCCCCCGGCAACTTCATTGCCCGGCATAGCGCAGCACGTTGGCGAGAAAACCCTTCATCGCCTTGCGTTCCACGATATGGTCAATGAAGCCATGCTCCAGCACATATTCAGCCGTCTGGAAATCATCCGGCAGCTTCTGTTTGATGGTCTGTTCGATCACGCGCCGGCCGGCAAAGCCGATCAGCGCCTTGGGCTCCGACAGGTTGAGGTCGCCCACCATGGCGTAACTGGCCGAGACGCCACCCGTGGTGGGGTCGGTCAGTACCGACAGGTACGGAATCCCCGCGTCCTGCAGACGGGCGATGGCCGCACAGGTGCGGGCCATCTGCATGAGCGATATGATCCCTTCGTGCATGCGTGCGCCGCCCGAGGCGGAGAAGATGATATAGGGGCGGCGCAGGCGCAACGCCTCCTCAGCCGCCAGCAGGATCCGGTCGCCGGTGCCGCTGCCCAGGCTGCCGCCCAGGAAACGGAAGTCCATCACACCCAGCACCACCGGAATGCCATCAATCTTCGCGGCACCGGTTACGACCGCCTCACCCAGGCCGGTCTTGCTGACCGTGGCCTTGGCCTTGGCGGCATACGGACCGCTGACATCCTCGAACTTCAGCGGATCGGCAAACGACACCTGGGCGTTCAGTTCCTGGAAGGAACCGGCATCCGTCACCAGGTCAAGCCGCTCCCGACACGTCAGACGGTCATGGAAATTGCAGCGGGGGCACACGCGCCACGCGCTGTTCCACTCTTCACGCGGGACATACGCCTTACATGCGGGGCAAACTGCCCAGACGGCCTCTGTGGCAACCCGGGCCGGTGGCGTAACCGGTTTTTCAAACCAAGACATAAAAGATCTCCTTCGGTGTCAAAACAACGGGAGGAAGTATCCCTAAAACGCCGTCCTGCCGCAAGCCAGCAATTTGGGGAGCAATTTGGGGAGCAACTTGGGGATTGGCGTGCAGCCGCTCCAGCGGTAAGATAGCGCCGTGAAAAGAGTTATTCTGGCGGAGGGTCTGTTGCTGATGACGAGTGCTTTCCTGCTCGGCCAGCTCAGCGTGCCGCCCACCCTAGACTGGGAAGAGCGTAGCGTCTTCACCCAACCCCTGCCCGGCACCCCCCAGGCCACAACCGCCGCTCACCTGACCATGGCCACCCTGGCGGGCAGCTCCACCCCCGGCGACTTCCTCCTGCTGAGCACCACCAGCAACCGCTTTGGCCCCTACCCCTATGAAGCCAAGGCCCTTATCGGTTCGGAGCGCTTCCCGTACCAACTGATCGTCGACAGCGACCGCGAGTTCCGCCTCGAAAATCCGCGTCAGCACACCATCACCGGCCCGTTTCGCTATGAGAGTGGCAGCGCCATCCCCTTTGCCCAGACCACCCTGGTGCTGCACCGTCTGCCTGCGGAGGTAGTCGTGGCCCTGCCGCCCCGCACACGCAACCCAAGCGAGCCCGCCCTCGCCATGGCCGCCCTCACGCCGGCTACGGCCCAGGCATTGACCCAACTCCGCGCCAAGCTGGCCACCATCTATAACCGGCTTGCCAACGAAACCGCCACCCGCAGCATCGAGGGAATGCCCACCACCCGGGGGATCACCGGCACCACCCGCCCCCCGACCATCCAGCCCTCCGTACGCGATCGTGAGAATGCCCGCCGTCGCGCCGAGACCGTAGCCCGGCTGCAACTCGAGACCTTCCAGCGAGACCACCTGCCGCTGCGCCCTGAGGCCATCGGCCCATATACCTACCGCTTCCCCCGCCTCGCCGTTGGCCAGTACGTGCTCGGCGTCCTCCAGCGCACCGCCGAACGCGACCCCCTCTCCGCGGCACCGGCCACCTTTCTGGTATGGTGGACAACCGTTACCATTAACGGGCAGGAGAAGATCTCCTTTACACTCACGGACAAGAACGCCTGCGACTGGTCAGGCATCTTTCAATTCCCCAGCCTGGAACCAGCGGCCACCCCATGACGCCCTTCTGCAACCACCTGCCACTCTTCGACCCCACGCACCCGCTACTCGGCGCGGCCGTAGAAGTTGCCGCCACCCTGCGCGCCGCCGGCCACATGGCCCTCTTCGCAGGCGGCTGCGTGCGCGACGCCCTGCTGGGACGCCCGCTCAAGGATATCGACATCGCCACCAGCGCCACGCCCGATGAAGTCGAGCAGCTCTTTCCCGGTGCCACCGTGGCCGTCGGCAAGGCCTTCGGCGTGATCGTCGTCTGCCGCCCACCCCACACCTTCGAAGTCGCGACCTTCCGCGCCGACGGCGACTACCGCGATGGCCGCCGCCCCGACGCCATCCGCTTCACCGACGCCGCCGAGGACGCCCGCCGCCGCGACTTCACCATCAACGGCCTCTTCGGCGACCCCGTCACCGGCGAAGTACTGGATTTCATCCACGGGCGCGCCGACCTGGCAGCCGGGATCGTGCGCGCCATCGGCGAGCCGGCCCTACGCTTCCAGGAGGACCATTTGCGCCTGTTGCGCGCCGTGCGTTTCACGGCCGTGCTTGGCTTCCGGCTCGATCCGGCCACGGCAACCGCGGCGCGCGCCGCCGCCCCGCTCCTGGCCGACGTCAGCGCCGAGCGCATCGGCATGGAGTTCACGCGCATGCTCTGCGAGGCACCGCGCCCCTCCGAAGTGCTCGAACTCCTTTTCGCACTGGACCTCCTGCCGCGCTTCCTGCCGGAGGTGTCCGCCCTGCGCGGCGTGGCCCAGCCCGCCGCCTACCACCCCGAAGGCGATGTCTGGACCCACACCTGCCTCATGCTCGACGCCATCCCCGCACCGCGCGATCCCGTCTTGGCCTATGCCGCCCTGCTGCACGATGTCGGCAAGCCCCCCACCTTCACCTGCGCACCGGACGAGATCCCTCGCTTCCCCAACCATGCCCCAGTGGGGGCCGAGATGGCCCGCGCGATCCTGCTGCGCCTCAAGCGACCAACCGAACAGATCGAAGCCGTGACCATCGCCGTGGACCGCCACATGACGTTCGTTACCCTGCCGGAGATGCGGCCGGCCAAGCTGCGACGCTTTTTGGGGAGCCCGACCTTTCCGCTGGAGCTGGCGCTCCACAAACTGGACGTCACGAACAGCCACGGCAAGCTGGAGATCGCGCTTTTCGCTGATCAGAAGATCGCCGAATATGCCGCCGAACCCGTGCTGCCGGAGGCCTGGATCAAGGGGCGCGACCTGCTGGCACTGGGGTTGAAACCCGGCCCCCGCGTCGGGCAATGGCTCGTACGCGCTTACGATGCCCAGCTTGAGGCGCGCTTCCCCGACCGCGAAGCCCTGCGCGCCTGGCTCCAGGAAGCCCTCGCCGCCGAAACACCCTGACACCGCCAGGGGAAGGTGGTGGGTGGCAGCGATCAAGTGCAAGCACTGTCAGGAATTCCTCAACGGCACCGGGCGCCCCCCATTGCCACCCCCAGGCATACCGTGGTATGTCCGCACACCTTGTAGCAACATCGGGTCTTGCGAATGTATCCCAAATGTGGCACAATAAAGATTGCTACTGGGAGATCAAAGATGAGCAAGACCGCCATGGTTCGCGCCCGCCTGCAACCTGACCTCAAGGATCATGCGGAGGGGATTTTCCACCGCCTGGGCTTGAACGCCACACAGGCAATTACCATGTTCTACCGGCAGGTTGAATTGCGCAACGGATTACCGTTTGAGGTGGCTGTGCCAGCGGCGGCCACCAAACAGGCGTTTGCGGACTCGGAGGCAAAACGTGGTCTTGTGATGTGCGAAGATGCGGACGACATGTTTCGGAAGCTGGGGATTTGATGTACACGCCGGTCTTCACGCGACAGTTCGCCAAGGACACCAAGCGTTTGGTGCGGCGGGGCAAGAACATGGAAAAGTTCAAGATTCTCGTCCACGCCCTGTTGTCCGGCCACCCATTGGACCCGATCCATCGAGACCATAAACTGTCCGGCAACCTTGTTGGTCGACGCGATTGTCACATTGAGTCAGACTGGGTGATCGTTTATCGTCTGGACGGATCGCAGTGCATCTTTGAGCGAATGGGCACGCACGCCGACCTGTTCGGAAAATAGCAATTGATTCATCGACGGCATATTGTTGCTGCCGTTGATTCTGCAACACAACCCGGCGGTTCGCAACCGCACTTTTCTACGAGGAGCAACGCGCATGGCCATCGACACCGTCACGGAAGTAAGCAGTCAATCCTGGTTCAGCCGGATTGGCGAGGCGTTCAAGGGAATCTTGTTCGGGCTGGCGCTTTTCGTCCTTTCGTTCGTTTTGTTGTTCTGGAACGAAGGGCGTGCGGTCAAGACCTATCAAGCCTTGCAGGAGGGGAGCCGGACCGTCGTCGCGGCTTCCGCCGAACGGGTCGAAATGGCGAACGAAGGAAAATTGGTGCATATCGCGGGCAAGACGTCCACCGAGGCGACCCTGACAGACCCGGTGTTCCAAGTCTCAGCGAAAGCCTTGAAGTTGTCCCGTTTGTCGGAGATGTACCAGTGGCAGGAATCGTCCTCCAGCAAGACGGAAAAGAAGCTGGGCGGTGGCACAGAGACCACCACGACCTATACGTACAGCAAGCAGTGGGCCAAAGAGCGCATCGATTCATCCCGGTTCAAACAACCGGCGGAACATCAGAACCCTGGCGCCTTCCCCTACTCCTCGGAAGAGTGGCTGGCCGAGCCGGTGACCCTGGGGGGCTTTACGCTCAATCGCGCGCAGGTGGCGCGCAGTGGCCGTGCCGAGGCGCTCGCCCTCGCACCCGCGACGCCGGTGCCGCCGTCGCTCCAAGGGCCAGCCAGAGTCGAGGCCTCCGGTTTCTATCTCGGCAAGGACCCGGCCACACCCCAAATCGGAGATCTGCGTGTGACGTTCCAAGTCACCCCGCCGGCCGAGGTAAGCCTGGTCGCCCGTCAGACCGGTCATAGCTTTACCCCCTTTGTCACAAAGAATGGACGTTCCATCGATCTGCTGCAAAACGGGGGCGTTTCCACTGCCGACATGTTCAAAACAGCGCAAGCAGGCAACCAAGTCTTAACAATGGTACTGCGCGTCGTAGGCTTTCTCCTCATGTTCTTTGGTCTGAGCCTGGTGCTGAAGCCGCTATCCGTGCTGGCAGATCTGCTGCCCATCCTGGGGGATATCGTGGGATTTGGCACGGGGCTCATCGCCTTTCTCGTGGCGCTACTCCTCTCGGCGGTCACAATCGCTATCGCCTGGATTCTGTACCGTCCGCTGCTGGCCATCGGCCTGCTAGCCATCGGTGGTGGCCTCGGCTATTTCATCCGCCTCAAACTGCAGGCTCGCCGGGCAAAAGCGTGATGGCACCCGGGATTGAGTACACCACGACGGTATGCTAGCATTTCTAGTCATGAGCAATGAACCAGAGTTTCGCGTCACGTTCCAACCCTCCGGTCGTACGGTCTTTGCCCTGGCCGGCACCACCATCCTGGAAGCCGCCGCCCGCGCCGGCATCGTACTGCAGACCCCCTGCGGCGGCGGCGCCACCTGTGGCAAGTGCCTGGTGCGCATCTGCTCCGGCCAGACCCGCAGCGCTCCGACCCACCACAAACTCCACGCGGACAAAATCCAGCAGGGGTGGCGACTCGCCTGCGACACCACCATCGCCAGCGAGGCCATCATCGAGATCCCGGCCTCCTCCATGTTTGAACGCTCGCAGAAGATTCTCACCGGCGACGCCGGCCACACCCTGGCGGTTGATCCGGCGATCACCGCAACCAGCCTCCCCCTGCCGCCCCCCACCCAGCACGACCCCCTGCCCGACCGGGAGCGGCTTGAGGCCGCCCTGGGCGAACCCGTGGAGTTCGACGCCGCCCGCCTGGCCGCCTTCCCCCGCCAGTTGCGTGCCGCCAACTGGAACGTGCATGTCATCCGCGAAGGGCGCCGCCTGATCGCCATCCAGTCTGCCAGCGCCCCTGCCGCCGTCTTCGGCGTGGCCTTCGATCTCGGCACCACCACCGTGGTCGGCACGCTGCTGAATCTCGTCACCGGCCAGGAACTGGGTGTCGCCTCCAGCATGAACGGCCAAATCCCGTTTGGTGATGATGTACTCACGCGCATCCTGCGTATCCGGGAAGATCCTGCCCGGCTCGCCGACCTGCAGGACGCCGCCGTGCACACCCTGAACGAGATCATCGCCGCCCTCTGCCGCCAGACGGGTCTGCCGTCGGACCAGATCTGCAACGCCACGCTGGCTGGTAACAGCACCATGCAGCAGATCGTCTGCGGGCTGGACCCCGCCGCCCTCGGCGAACTCCCCTTTGTCCCGGTCTTTGCCCACAGTCTGGATATCCCCGCAGCCAACATCGGGCTCAAGATCAACCCGGCGGCGCGACTCTACCTCTTCCCGCAGGTAGGCGGGTTCGTCGGTGGCGATACCGTGGCCGGCATGCTGGCCGCCGGCTTTGATCACATCAAGAAACCCACCCTGCTGGTGGACATCGGCACCAATGGCGAGATCGCGCTCCTCCACAACCACCGGATCCTCTGCGCCTCCACCGCCGCCGGTCCGGCCTTCGAGGGCGCGCGCATCGCCCAGGGGATGCGTGCCACCGCCGGTGCCATCGAAAAAGTGCTCATTAAGGATGGCGATCTGCATATCAATATCATCGGCAACGTCCCCGCCGCCGGTCTCTGCGGCACCGCGCTGATTGATGCGGTGGCTGAGATGCTGCGCCACGGCCTGCTCGACTGCACCGGGCGCATGCTGCCGCCCGAGGAACTCCCGGCCACCGTGCCGGACGCGCTGCGCCGCCGCATGGAACGCGTCGGCGACGACGCGCGTCTCGTCCTGGCCCCGGCTGACGGACGGCATGCCGCGGTCTGCCTGATCCAGCGCGACATCCGCGAATTGCAACTCGCCTCCGGCGCCCTGCGCGCCGGCGTGGACACCCTGCTGCAGCACGCCGGTCTCGCCCCCACCGATCTCGATGCCGTGCTGCTGGCCGGGGGCTTCGGCAACTTCATCCGCCGCAACAACGCCCAGCGCATCGGCCTCCTGCCACCCCTGCCCCACGACCGCATCCGCTTTATCGGCAACGCCTCCTCCATGGGCGCCAAGATGGCGCTGCTCTCCACCAAGGAACGCGCCCGCGCCGAAGCCCTGCGCAAACGCTCCGTGCATGTGGACATCAGCATGGACCCGGCCTTCCAGAGCGCCTTCAGCATGGCCATGATCTTCCCGGAGGAAGAGACGGACGGATAGGACATACAAGCTGCCTTTCCGAGCTAGGGGCGGGACAGCTCAGGGACGGATAACGGCGGTTATATAAACGTCTTACCCAAGCTGGCTGTTCGCGTCCCTACATCTTGACGGGCTCGGCGATGCCTGGATCATTCCGCCCGCATCGATACCCAGGCGGCGGGGCCGCCGGACCCGCCGAGTGCCATAATGAGAATTGCCGTCAACCACCGGAGC
>CAYSHQ010000081.1:7218-7818 GCA_964430835.1 uncultured Lentisphaerales bacterium | reverse complement strand
AGAGGGTGGTGAACTTGATGATCGGGTTCAGGGCCACGGAGGAGGTATCCTTGAAGGGATCGCCCACGGTGTCGCCCACGACGGAGGCGGCATGCAGCGGGGTGCCCTTCTGCTTCAGGTCGACTTCCACCACCTTCTTGGTGTTGTCCCAGGCGCCACCGGCATTGGCCATGAAGATGGCTTGGAAGAGGCCGAAGAGCGCCGTCGAGATCAGGTAGCCGATGAAGAAGAAGGAGTCCACACAGGCGGCTGCCAGGGTGCTGAAGAAGACCGCGAGGAAGAGGTTGATCATCCCCTTCTGGGCGAAGATCGTGCAGATCTCCACCACGCGCTTGCTGTCCTTGGTAGAGGCGCGGTCCGAGGTGCCGTCGAGCTTGATGTTGTCCTTGATGTATTCCACGGCGTGATGCGCGCCACAGGCCACGGCGTGGGTGGAGGCACCGGTGAACCAGTAGATGATCGCGCCGCCCGCGATGAGACCAAGCAGGAAGGGCGGGTTGAGGATCGAGAGCTTGTCCATGTTGGTGGTCAGGCTTTCGGTAAGGATCATGATGGTCGAGAAGATCATGGTGGTCGCGCCGACCACAGCGGTGCCGATCA
>CAYSHQ010000081.1:6605-7208 GCA_964430835.1 uncultured Lentisphaerales bacterium | reverse complement strand
CCCATCAGCAGGCCGAAGGCAATCTGCGGCTGAACAAGGCTGAGGAAGGTCATAACCTTCGCCAGGCCCAGGCCCAGGTACTTGTCGAGGTCGGCGCCGAGCAGCGAGCCGAAGACCAGCCCGGCGTCCTGTGCCAGCTTGGCGGCTTCCACCTTGCCCAGCAGCAGGATGATGCCGAAAATCATCGTCGTCGCGCCGACGACGGCCGTGCCGATCAGCACCGGCTTGGCGGTGGCCTTGAAGGTGTTGCCGGCGCCATCGTTGGCTTCCAGGAAGTGCTTGCCATTCTCGAAGTCGGGGGTGAAGCCGAAGGTCTGCTTGATGTCCTGCACGATGTTCGGCTGGCTTTCGATCAGCGAGAGCTCATAGACCGACTGGGCGTTGTCCGCCACCGGGCCGTAGGAGTCCACGGCGATGGTGACCGGGCCCATGCTGAGGAAGCCGAAGGCCACCAGGCCGAAGGCGAAGATCGCCGGTGCCAGCATGATGGCGCCCAGGCCCAGGCTGCTGATGTAGTAGGCGATCGCCATCAGGTCCATGATCACCATACCCATCATGTAGGCGCTGAAGTTACCGGTCACGAAGCCGGCCAGGATGTTCAGC
>CAYSHQ010000081.1:0-6595 GCA_964430835.1 uncultured Lentisphaerales bacterium | reverse complement strand
CTTCACGAAGGCCGAGTTGGTGGAGGTGAAGAGCTTGACCATCTCCGGGATCACGGCGCCGGCGATGGTGCCGCAGGTGATGATGCCGGAGAGCTTCCACCAGAGCGTGGTGTCGCCCGCCAGGCTCGGGATCAGCAGCCAGGAGGCCGCGAAGGTCAGCGCGATCGAGACCACGGAGGTGATCCAGACCAGCGAGGTCAGCGGCACCTCAAAGTCCATCTCCTTGGCTTCGCCGAAGCGCGCCTTGGCGATCGCTTCGTTGATCCAGTAGGAGGCGGCGCTGGCGATGAGCATCACGAGGCGCATGACGAAGAGCCAGACCAGCAACTGGACCTGGACTTCCGCTTGGGTGGCGCCGGGCAGGAGCTGCTGGATGGTTGCATCCGGCAGGATCGCCAGCAAGATGAAGGAGATCAGGGCCACGCCGGTGACGCCATAGGTTTCGAAGCCGTCCGCTGTCGGGCCGACCGAGTCGCCGGCATTGTCACCGGTGCAGTCCGCGATCACGCCGGGGTTGCGGGCGTCGTCTTCCTTGATGTTGAAGACGATCTTCATGAGGTCGGAGCCGACGTCGGCAATCTTGGTGAAGATACCGCCGGCGATACGCAGCACGGAGGCGCCCAGCGACTCGCCGATGGCGAAGCCGATGAAGCAGGCGCCGGCGCTCTCCACGTCGATGAAGAGCAGGATGCAGAGCATCACCAGCAGTTCAATGCTGATCAGCAGCATGCCGATGCTCATGCCAGCCTTGGTCGGGATGGCGTAGGTGGGGTAGGGCTTGCCGCCCAGGCTGGCGAAAGCCGAGCGGGAGTTGGCATAGGTATTGATACGCATGCCGAACCAGGCCACGGCATAGCTGCCGGCGATGCCGATCAGGCTGCAGATCAGGATCAGGGCGACATTGCCCATGGAGAAGTGGCGCAGGTAGCCGAAATAGACGCCCATGATGATGGCCACGAGGGCCCAGAGGATCATGATGAACTTGCCCTGCGTGATCAGGTAGGTCTTGCAGGTCTCGTAGATCAGGTCCGAGATGTCCTTCATGCAGCGGTGGACCTTCATGTTGCGCACCTGAATGAATTGGACCGCCCCGAAGAGCAGGCCAAAGACGCAGATGGCGATGCCGATCAGCAGCACCTGCTGGCCATTGAGACCACCCATGCCCGTAAAGGAGATGGAAGAAAGGTCAGGTAGCTTGAGGTCCGCCTCGCCTGCGCAGGCGAAACTGGCGGTTAAGCCAAGAGATATCATGGCTAGGAAGACTCTTTTCATCAGGTTCACTGCATTCTCCATGTATTGTTGGTCTGCTGGTTTGGTATAGGCTGGTGATACCGCACATGCGATATAGGCACCAAGCGGAAATCGGGTAAAAAAGAGAAGTCACGTATTATTAGGAAAAATCTCGGCAGCGTCAACGCTGGAGTGGAAAAAAATCAATTGACTCTGTCGGGGAAGGAAGCGAAACTGATTTTTCGTGCGCCATCCTGCCGCTGCGCAGGGGGGTGCCGCCAGTATGTTAGCCATTATTGACTATAAAGCCGGGAACCTGACCAGCGTCAAGCTGGCCTTTGATGCGCTGGGTCGGGAGAGCGTGATCACGTCGGACCCGGCGGTGATACGTACGGCCACGCGGATCGTCTTTCCGGGCGTGGGCGCAGCGGGTTCGGCCATGCGCCATTTGCAGGAATTGGGGTTGGTGGGCGTGCTGCGGGAAGGGATTGATCGCGGCGTCCCCTTTTTGGGGATTTGCGTGGGCACGCAGATTCTGTTTGATTTTTCGGAAGAGGATGGCGGTACCGACTGTCTGGGTCTCCTGCCGGGGCGCGTTGCGCTCTTTCGTCCCTGCGACCCCCGCGACAAGGTGCCGCACATGGGGTGGAATCAGGTGCGCCAACGCCAGGCGCATCCGCTGCTGGCCGGAATCGCCGATGCCAGCGACTTCTATTTTGTGCACAGCTATTATCCGCAGCCGGCCTGTGCGGAGGATGTGCTGGGCGTCACAGATTTTGCTGGCGTGACGTTTGCCGCCATGGTCGGCCGCAAGAATGTCGCCGCCGTCCAGTTTCACGCCGAGAAGTCCGGTCCCGTGGGGTTGCAGTTGCTGGCGAACTTCGCCGCTTGGGATGGCACGCTGACCCCTCAACCTTGAACCTTGGACACAGGTCATGCTAACCCGCCGCATCATACCCTGCCTGGACATCATCAAACGCCGTGTCACCAAGGGCGTGAAGTTCCAGAACAACGTGGACCTCGGCGATCCGGTCGAGATGGCCGAGCGTTATTATCGCGACGGGTGTGACGAACTGGTGTTTTATGATATCACGGCCTCGGCCGAGCGCCGTCCGATTGACATCCAGATGGTGCGTGATGTGGCTCGTGTCGTGCGGATCCCGTTTGCCGTGGGCGGCAGGATCGCAAGTCTGAATGACATGTCGCACGCCCTGCTGGCCGGTGCGGAGAAGGTTTCCGTCAACTCGCTGGCCGTGTTGAATCCGGCGATCATCACCGAGGGGGCGCGTGCGTTTGGTGCCCAGTGTATCGTGCTGGGGATGGATCCGGTGGCTAATCCTGATCGGGAGCGCTTTCCCAGTGGGTATGAGGTGACCACCCGCGGGTTTCGCGAGCGCACGGGGCGTGATGCCGTAGCTTGGGCGCAGGAGGCCGAGTCACGCGGCGTTGGTGAGATTGTGGTGAACTCGGTGGATGCCGACGGCACCCGCCGGGGGTTCCAACTGGATATTACGCGTCTGATTGCCGATGCGGTGCGTGTGCCGGTGGTGGCCTCGGGGGGCGCGGGGTGCTCGCGCCATCTGCGCGAGGCCTTTGTCGATGGGCATGCCGATGCGGCCATCGTGGCGGGGATGATCCATTCCGGCGAATACACCATTGCCCGGATCAAGCAGGAATTGGCGGCGGATGGCATCCCGGTGCGGCAAATCAACGGTGTGGACTAATCGCCGGGTGGGGCGCGTGTAGGCCGGTACGTCCCGTGGTTGCCCACGCGTGGCGGCCGGGCGGGTGACCGGTGGCCCGTAGAGGATGACAGGGAGCGGTATGAACTTTCGTCTGATTGCTTGCAACGTCTTTCAGCGGGAAGCCTGCGCCTGTGTGGCGCGCACGCCGCACGTGGTGGATATGGATTTTATGGAGCTGGGCGAGCATGCCCGTCCGGATCAGTTGCGGGCGCTGCTGCAGGCGCGGATTGATGCAGCGGAGCAGGGGGTGCGCCGCTATGATGCCATCCTGCTGTTGTTCGGGTTGTGTGGCAACGCCGCGGTCGGGCTGGTGGCACGGCAGACGCCGCTGGTGCTGCCGCGCGCCCACGATTGCGCCACCATCTTGCTGGGGAGCCGCGCGGCGTTCCGGGAACATTTTGGCGACAACCCCAGCCAGGGGTTCAGTTCCAGCGGCTATCTCGATCGTGGCGACTATTTCCTGCGCAAGCCGGGGGAGGGCGGGGGCGTGGCCGATGGCGATTCCTTCGCTGAACTGGTGAAACAACACGGCGAAGAGAATGCCCGCTATGTCTGGGAGGCCATGCACCCGACCCGTCCGGGTGATGATCAGGCGGTCTTCATCTGCATGCCGGGCGTTGAGGATCATAAGCACCTGGCGCGGTTTCGGGTGCAGGCGGAAGCCACAGGGAAACAGTGCGTGGAGTTGACCGGCGATCTGCGGCTGGTCGCGGCGTTGCTCGATGGGCACTGGGACGAAGCCGAATTTCTCGTGGTGCCACCGGGGCATCAGACGGCGGGCGTGTATGATTGGGAAGAAGTCGTGCGCGCCAAGCCCGTGGCGTAGCGGCGTGCGGTTTCGTTCGCCCTTCTTTGTGCCGGCGTGGACGGATCATGATTGAACCGAAAGCCAATGCTGCCCGCCTGGATGAGATGCTGGTGCGGCATTTCGGTTTCCCCGCGTTCCATCCTGGCCAGCGGGAGCCGATGGAGACCATTCTGGCTGGGGGCGATGCGGTCGTGGTCATGCCGACGGGCGCCGGCAAGTCGCTTTGCTATCAGTTGCCGGCGTTGCTGCTCGATGGTCTTACGCTGGTGGTTTCGCCGTTGATTTCTTTGATGAAAGATCAGGTCGAGGGGTTGGTGGCGCGCGGCGTGCCGGCCGCCACGCTGAATTCCTCCTTGAGTGCGGAGGAGGCCGCCAGCCGCATGGCTGATCTGCGGCAGGGACGCACACGCCTGATTTACATTGCGCCGGAGCGCTTTCGCAACACGCGCTTCCGCGAGATCCTGGCGACCCTGCCGGTCGCCCTGGTCGCCATCGACGAGGCCCATTGTATCAGCCAGTGGGGGCACGACTTTCGTCCCGACTACCTGCGCCTCGGCGAGGTGGTGAAAACGCTGCCCCAGGCCCGGATCATGGCGCTGACCGCCACCGCGACACCGGAAGTCTGCCAGGACATCGTCAAGCAATTGGGGTTGGGTCTGGCCGGTCGGCCGCCCCCGCAAATCTTTGTACGCGGCTTCCGGCGCGACAACCTGCGGCTCACGGTCAGCCGCACGGCCACGCACGATGCCAAGCTGCGCCGTGTGGAAAAGGTGCTTGCCGCTTTTCCCACGGGGGTCGTCTACTGCAGCACGCGCAAGCAGGTGGAACGTGTTGGGAAGTTGCTGGCCGGGTTGTCGCAGAAGCATATCGTCTATCATGCCGGGTTGCCGGACGAGCAGCGCTCACGCGCCCAGGAGCGCTTCATGAGCGGCGAAGTGCCGGTGGTGGTGGCCACGAATGCCTTTGGCATGGGCGTGGACCGCTCGGATCTGCGCTGCGTGATCCATTGGGACGTGCCCGGCAGTCTCGAAGCCTACTATCAGGAAGTGGGTCGCGCCGGTCGCGACGGGCAACTGGCGCACTGCGAGTTGCTCTACAACTACGCGGATGTGCGTACCCAGGAGTTCTTTCTCGATGGGGCCAACCCCGCCCCCGCCACGATCCTGGCGGTGTGGGAGGATGTCCGCCGCCAGTTGCGCGTCGGCGAGCAGACCTGTTCGCTCGATGAGTGGAGCGAACAGATTCAGGCGACCGATAACAAGGTTTCCGTGCATACCTGCATGGGGCTGTTTGAGCGCTGCGGTTTGATCGCCCGCGCCATCAAGCCCGGCACCCGCTGTTATACAACCAGCCTGGTCAAAGAAGGCGATCCGGCGCGCCTGAGCGCCCTGCTGCCGGGGCTCGAGGAGAAGCGGCAGCGCGATCTGGGCAAGCTTGAGCGGATGTTGCGCTATGTGGATGCGCGGCGCTGTCGGCACCGGTTCATTCTGGATTATTTTGGCGAACGCCAGACGACCAACGCGCCGTGTGGCAATTGCGATTATTGCGGCTTTCAGCCTGTGATTCCCGCCCGTCCGCCCACAGAGACGCAATGGGTGCTGCTGCAGAAGTTGCTCAGCGGGGTGGGGCGACTCTCTGGCAAGGCGGATCGGGCGACCATCCTGGCCTCCCTGTCCGGCCGGGCGACGTCGGCCGTGCTCGCGGTCGGTGCGCAGGCGTTGCCGACCCATGGGGTGCTGGCGGACGAGTCGGAGCCGTATCTGAATGGGATTTTCGATGAGCTTATCAAGGCCGGCGCCATCGCGGTGGGCGCCGCGCCGCTGTCGCTGGTGAGTTTGACGACCTACGGGCGGGAGCTGGCGTGGCGGCGTGCCACGGTCGCGCTCCGCTGGTGCGCCGCGCCGGCGGCCGATGCGCCTGCGCCGTCACGGCCTGCGGGCACGCGCGGGGCGCCTGCGCCGGCAGAGCCCGAGGTTCAGCGTGCGCTCAGCGTGCCGGAGAAGGCCATCTTTGACGCGTTGGGGGCGTGGCGCATGCGTGAAGCGGCTTCGCAGGGGGTGCCGGCCTTCACCATCTTCAACAACAAGACGCTCAAGGCTATCGCCCTGCTGGGCCCCGCTTCATTGGCGGAACTGCGAACGGTCAAAGGGGTTGGCTCGGCCAAGCTCGAGGCCTATGGCGACGCCATGCTCGCGATTGTGCAAGCCTGTAAGACGCAAGGCTAGTTGGCATCCTTCGCGCGCGGTATAAACCCTGCTCTTTGCAGCGCCGCCAGGAACGGCTTGGCATCGAAGTGGCGCGTCCACTTGGCATAGTACCAATCGAGATAGTGCACGGCACCTTCCTTGCGCCAATCGGGATTCAGGGCCAGCTGGCGCTTGGGATCGTCATACTCGGCTACCAACGCCTGGCGTTCTTCGGCGGTCAAGCGCTGGTATTTTTCCAGATGCACGACCCCCGGGCCTGAGAGCCGTCCCCGTAGCGTCGGCGGCTGCGCTGCCGTATAGCCCAATACCAACCCGACCAGCGGGAAGCACTGCTCTTGCGGCAAGTCCAAGGCCTGGTAGACATGGGCGGGATCGCCCCGGTGGTGGAGGTTGTTGGAGAAAATGGAGTCGATGCCGAGACTCTTTGCGGCAATACAGGCGGTCTGAGCCGCGAGGATGGTGTCGGTGCTGCCGGTGACAAAGTCCAGGGCGTCGGCGGCGTCAAAATCACGCCCCATCTGCTTGGCCATGTCGACCAGACGGGTATAGTCGACGCAGAAGACCAGCAGGCAATCACCGGTATAGCCACAGAGCGTCTTGATCTT
>CAYSHQ010000080.1:0-7935 GCA_964430835.1 uncultured Lentisphaerales bacterium | reverse complement strand
CCGGCGTGTAGGGTTTGTGATTGTGCGTCAGCCGGCGCTGTCCCCGCGAGCTATCGCGAGCGTGCGCCGGCTTGTCGCGGGGGTTGCGAGCGGCACATAACCAATCACTTCTTGCTACACCAGTGATCATACACTTTCCAAAAGCCTTGCCAAAGCAACCCTGCTAGCGAAAATCCAATTACAAAGGCCGTTGCCCCTAACCAAAAACCATACTTTCCCTCAACTAATTTGTACATCCATGCGCCAAATGCTACAAACGCGCAAAGTTGGATTAGTTTGAAAATTGACATGTGTCCCCCCTTGATTTGCTAGAGCAATGACAACTATTGGCCGCCGGATAAAAAAGTATATTGGCGTGTACCCAGCAAACCAAGATATCCACCAGGCGTTGGTCCCTGCGGAACGGTTTTCATCCAATCCATAAAGGTTGGCGCGAGTTTACCACGGGGGAAACAAGCCTTCGACCACCCGTAATCTTGGACTAATCTCTTGCCCAAGGACACTTTGTCCAAGTCCTTAAGTGCAATGAAAACATTTCCGTTAATTGTCTGCGATCCAAGTTCGTACCAACCGAGATCAGCAAATCCAACGCCTTTTGCGGCCGCTCCACCGCCACCTGTCCATCCGGCCGAAGCGGACAAAAGAATACTGCCTACTGTCTTGGCTCCGTATTTCCAAGCTTTTCCATTACATCCATCACCAACAGATGTGCCCCATTGTGAGGCACTACCTTCAACGGTACGAGCCCCCCAGAAATCAATAAACGCTGTCATCAGCGAAGCACCGGCCGCCGCCGAAATCCCGCCTACACCGCCTTGGTCCCAACCTTCCTTGGCGGTTTGCATCCAATAATCATGGCTTTCCTGCGCACCCCAAAGGCCGAACGCGTCGGTTTCGTTAACGGGGTTGTTGTCGCAGAACACATATTGATTCAGCCCGCCATTGATGCCGATGGGGTCGGGGGACAGCCAGCGGCCTGTGACCGAATCGTACCAGCGCGCACGGAAGTAGTAGAGACCTGTTGTCCAGGAATACTCCCGGCCCTGGAACAAATACCGGTTCCCAACCGACGACTGCGTGAGCGCCTGCCCCGCGCCATTCTTGACGGAAAGCACCTTACCCCAGGCATCGAAATCATAACTTTCTACAATCACACCGTTCGTGTCGGTCAGCGCCCAGATGGTGTTTTGGTGGTCGCGCACGGTAAGGTAGGTCTTGGGCGCGCTGCCCGTCCAGTCGGTCAGGGCGAGCAACTGGTCGGTTCCCGGACCATAGGTGTAGGTCAGCAACTTGTTATTGGCTTCATCCAGGTCGGCCACAACGTGCTGGCCGTCGTAGACGTGAAAAATGCGCCAGGTCGAACCAGCCTTGGTGGTCCAGGCACGCCTGTCCAGCGCGTCATAGCCATACGTCTCGCCGAGGGTGCCATTGGTATAGTAGGCCGTCGTGCGAGCCAACTGGTAGCGTCCATTCCAAGCGAGGCACGTGTTGGTGATCCCCCGCGCGGTATACGGGGCGCTGGGGCCATAATAGAAGTTGGTAACGTTCCCGGCCGTGTCGAACTTGATGGTCCCAGCGGCGCCGAACGATGTCATGCGGTCGCAGCGTACGCCGTTGACGGTTTCGTACTTATATGTTGTCTTCACACCGCCGGCAACACTCTGCGTGCGATTTCCGGCTAAATCATAGTAATACGTAATGGACGAGCCGGTGCGCGTTTCGTTGGTCAAGCGGTCCAACGAGTCGTAGTAATAATAATTATTCGCGCTGTTGCGCACGAGGTTGGTGATCATCCCGACGGCATTATACCGCAAGACCATGCTCTGCGTGACGACGCCGGAGGCCGTGCGCCAGACCAGGGAGGTCACGCGGTCGAGCCTGTCATACCGGTTGGTGCAATAAGTTCCGCCGGGGTTGACCAGCGCGCCGAGCAGGCCGTTCGAGGGGTTGTAGACGAACGTATATCGCGCCTGCAGGGTGGCGTTCCCACAACTCCACGTGAGATTGGTCAGGCGGTCGGCCGCGTCGAGCAGATAGGTGTTGGTGCCGGCCACGGTGACCGCATTGGAGAGCTGCCCGGCCGGGTAATAACTGTAATTCACGGCGCTACACGGGACGGCGCCGATCGTGTAAGTCAGCCGGTTCAGGACATCGAAAGTATTGGCGACTGCCCCGGCGTAATTGGTGGCCGTGGCGAGGGAACCGTCGGCGTAGTACGTGAAACCGTTGGCAAGCGAGGTGGCAGAAGAATTCCTTAACCAGCCACTGGAATAATATGAATTGTCACCCCCGGTGCAGGTCGTGAGCGCGATCCGCCCGGCGCGATCAAATTTATTGCTGACCGTCGTGCCGTCGAAACGGGTGAGCGAGAGAATGCGGTCGCCCACGCCACGATTGATGATCATAGCGCGGCGTTCCAGGTTCGTGACGGCAATGGGGCGATCCTGCATATCGAGCCGGTAGCATTCCACGGTACGACAGAGCTGATCGAGGATCTTGAGGGTGTTGAACTGTTTGTCGTACGCGTAGGCATTCGTGACCCAGGCGACCTGCGGTCCATTGAGACGGCGCACAACAGAGGCCAGATGACCGGCAGGCAGCCAAGTCATGACGTTGGTGCGGTTGGCGGCATCCACATAGTTGGTCACATTGCCCAATATATCATAAGCAAACGTCTCGGAAAGTCCATCGGGGCGGGTTGCGGAAAGCACCCGGCCCAGCGGATCGAGCGTCAATGAATTGGTGCGCGGGCCGTTATCGCCGGGGAGAATTGATCCCGTGACGCGGCCAAGGCCGTCACGCAGGAAGGTGACATCCGGTCCCAGAGCCGGGATGATGTGGCGCAGGTATCCGGAGTTGTCATATTCGTTTACCAGGCCGTGGTTATTGGCGTTGCTGACGGCAATCAGGAGGCCGGCGTTGTTGTAATAGAGGTGCGTCTCATAGCCGACGCCCGGGCTTGTGCAGGCGCGGGTGATGGTGGGCAATCCAATTGTATATTGGAACTCGACCCGGTGCCCCACCGGATCAATGCTGGAAGCCAGCGTGTCGTCGGCGTTCCAGTTGTTCTGCCACCAGCCGGATACGGCATTAGTGCCATAGGCCAGGCCGCGGTATGTGAGATTATGGTGGCCGTCGAAATACGCGATGGCGGAGAACGACTCGCCGCTGACGCCGTCGCGCACCACGGTATTGGTCGTGTTGAAATACGGATCGTAAAAATAGCGCGTAAACGTATTAGACCAGGTTGTTGTGTTCGGGGTACCCGGACCGGTGATTGAGGTGAGGCGCATGGTATAGGGGTCATACGCGTAGTCCAGGACCGTGTTGGTGTCGCCGCGGTTGTAGGTGACGCGTGTGCAGAACCCGCCGGGGTTGGTGTACGAGAGCGTGTGGGTGTAGTAGTTGGTGTTCAGGGCCATGGAGACGCCGCGGGCGATCATTTGGGCGGGCGCGTTCGTGGTGGCGGGGATGTTGGTGTAACACGCCACGCCATACGCAAAGACCTGCCCCGCGGCATTAATGCGCTGGGTCATGGCCTGGCAGACGTTCTCGTAGGCGTACGTGGTGAGGTTGGTCAGGCTCCCCGCGACGCGCGTCGCGCTGGCGAGGCGGTTGGACGAATCATAGCCGAACAGCATGTAGAAATTCGTTGTGGTCACATCGACGCGCACCAGGCGGGAATTGGTGTACGTGCAGGCCAATGCCCGGCCATTGTCATGCGTGACACGCGTGATCTGCCCCGCGACATTCGCAAACGTTAACCCCACGCCCAAGCCGTCGGCCATGCGCAGGGGCGCGCCGTTGGTGGAGAAGAGCATCGTGTGCCCGCCTGCCCAGGTGAGCAGGTAGGTATCGGCACCGGGCGTGAGGGTGACAGAGGTGTTTTCCGGCGGATCGTACGTGCCATCGCCATTGGAGGGGAACCAGTAATCGTCCCCGTCGCCGGTGTGCAGGACCAGGAAATCACCTGCCCGGCCGGCATAGGCGGTATTGGTGGCTGGTGTCAGCGACCACGCCAGCGAGTGCGTCCAGCCAGGCCCCATGCCATGGCGCGCGCCGGTGGCGCGGCTGCTGTAACTGCGCGTGAGCGACAGATCGAAGGACGGACACGGCAGCACGATGTCGGTTTCGTCGCATGTGATGCTGCCGTTGACGGTGCTGATAGGATCCGTGGTCAGCGTGTTGGGGTCGGTTTTGCTCTTGTTTTGCAGTTGATTCGGACGGGTTGTGAATGCCCAGTGGTAGGAGGAGACGTCCGGCGGTTCACCATTGGGGCCGTAGGGAATCGATGCCGAATCGGGGGAATTGCCGGGGCGTGGAACCCAGGGGGTAAAAGCCGAGTACCCGCCGTACGGCAGAAAGGTCACGCTGTATTCGTCGCACCCGCCCCATTGTCCGGCATTGGGACGTTGCAGGCAGAAATACGCCTCGGTGCCCGGAAACACGAACACAACCGCGGAGTCGCTGAAGCCGTTTTGCGGTCCGCACGACGCCACAACCTTCCCATTGTACAGAAGGTGCCAGCAGTCATCGTTGTAATCAGGGTCGCAAACCGTCACCAGTACCGGCAGGCAACCAAGCTTGTACTCATCGGCATTCGGGATGCCATTGGCATTCCAGTCGGTTTTGCCGTCAGCTGGGTTGTCCGGATTTAATCCCATGGCGCGCTCATAACCATTCAATATGCCGTCGCCATCGTTGTCAGCCGGAATAAACGGGGAAGTGTTGTTCGCATAGTCATTTCTGATCGTGATCCCGTCGCTATTAGGGTCCAGGTTCGGGTCGACATTCAGATTGTTGAAATAGTACTGATTCCAGCCTGGCGACGGTAGGGGACTGTTTTTATTGCCGATGAACGCGCTGCAACCCATGTCGCAATAGATGCGCGGCTTTCCGTCCATGTCCATGGCTGGCGCGCCACTGGCGGAACCGGTGTCCACGCAGGGCGATGAAGCGTAGAGGAGATGGTAGCCGCCGGTCAGCAGCGGGTTTGCGGTGATGATGTTCGTGGCGGCGGCATTCGCGTAACCGCCCGCGATGCAGCAGGAGTTGGCCCGCACGGCCTGGTTGGGCGCGTTCGTACTATTGACGATCTGCGTGACGGTGTTGCTCCAGAGGATGCAGTTTCGCACCAGCAGATTGGTATTGCGATCATTGAACAGCAAGCCGCCGCCGGTGGCGTTTGTATTAAAGGCAAATGTGCAGTTCTGTACCAGCGCGGTTTTCAATTGGCTCAAATAGAGGCCGCTTTTGGCGACATTGCCACCCGCGTAGCAGTTGACCAGCGACACATCGCTGCCGGAACTGGCGCACCAAGCGACAGAACCGTTGACTGCGGCACTGTTCCCGATGAAACTGCACCGCGTCAGGCGAGTCTTGCAGGTCGTTCCGTAAATTGCACCGCCGTTATTAGATGCGGAGTTGGCCAGGAAGCTACAATCTGAGAGATCGCCAAAAGAATTGTTGTCAAAGTACAGGCCCGCGCCTGCGTATCCCGAATTCCCGCTGATCTGAACGTTGCTCATCGTAACCCGCGCGCCCGCAGCCACATGCACGCCTGCGCCCACGCTGCTTTGCTCGCCCGAGTTGTTGACAATCATGCAGTTTCGCAGGGTCATGTTCCCGTTCGCTTTCACGCCGCCTCCCGAAACAGCTGCTTGATTCGATTTGAACGTGCAGTTCGAAAGGAGCGGTGCCGTCGTGGAATCGGCGTAGAGTCCACCGCCGGAGCTCCTGCTGCGATTGCCGGTGAAGGCGCAGTTCATCAAAACTGGGGTGCCGTCGCGACAATACAAACCACCACCAGAATTGGTTGCCGCATTGTTGGCAATTGTGCTGTTCTGTATGTTGATGGAACCGCTACTGTAGATTCCGGCGCCATCGCCATACACGGCGTGGCCGGACACCTGGCAGTTTATAATCAACCCAGTGCAGTTCTTCATGTATAAGCCGCCGCCAGAATAAGCAAAGTTGTTGGAAATCAAACAACCAGCAACGAGGGGCGCACCCGATTCGCAATAGATCCCGCCCCCCAGGTCAGCAGTTTTGGTGGCGACGCCATCTTCTGCAGTGCTGGCTACATAATACCTATACTTTGAACCATTATTGGTAAAAGTACAGTTTATGATGGCGGGACTGCCACCCTTGGAGTAAAGCCCGCCGCCCCAAACACCGGAGCAGTTGCTGATGTTACAATTTACGATGGTCGGCGAGGCGTTCTCGCAAGTGACGCCGGTGTAGCCATTATAATTGACCCGATAATACGGGGTATAGCCAGTGTAATTCAAATAGATGATCGACTTTCCCTGACTTCGGATCGACACCGCCCGCAAAACCGTGGCGCGGGTTTCTTTGTTCCAAAACCTCACATTGGAATAACGGACCTGAAAGGTGGTTGGAGACGAGATATCCCCCTGAAAAACAGTTGTTAAATCGAGCAACGTATCTGCGGGATTGCCGGAAGTACTGGAGAGCATGACTTTTTTGCCGAAGGTCAGATCAACATTGACTACCGAGTTCCCATGCACGTACGTTCCGGGAGAAAGCCAGACAATCGCATAGTTTTGCGTGACAGAATTGATGGCGGATTGAATGGCCTCCAAGGTAAAACCCGTGACTCGAACGTCACCGCAGCTGGAATTATACGTCGGCAGGCTGGACGCGGAGAACGGATCGCTGCCATGCTTATATTCGTAGATCGTTAGACAGCCATCCCCATCCGGATCGGCTAGCGCATCCGAGGGATCGTTGGGATTAAGCCCATACGCAACCTCCCACGCATCGGGAATCCCATCGCCGTCCGTATCGGGGTCGGTGAGGCTGGCGAGGGTTTGCATATTATTCTGGCGTGGAGGGGCTATCGCGGCCGGAGCAACCGCCGCTAGGGTTGGCATATGATTCTTGCTTGCGGGGGCAAACGCCGGTTTGGCGGAGCCGAGCACTTTATTTCTACCTGCCGCGTAGAGCGCGACAACCTCGGAGTCCTTCAAGCATCCGCTATAGAGGACAAGTTGCGCCATGCGTCCCTGAAAGGTGTTGGTGGCGATCACGTGATCGGTATCCGTCGCGATGTCATAGGCACCCAGGGTCAGATCGGCATTTCCAGTGTGGATTTGTGCAATAGCGCCCGCCGATGCGGTTGCGGTGGGCACCGCGTCGCCGTTCACATAGATGCGCAGGCCGTTCGCATTTTCTGTGGCATCCCAAGTAACCACGATCTGGTTCCACTCGTTGGTCTGGTCGATGATTGGTTCGATGGATCGCTGCAGGATTGCGTCTTCGGACTTTTCCGTGCCAGTACCGGAGAGGAAGACGTAGAGCACCCGCCGGGCGTCGAGAAGTGCGCAATATTCGCGCATGTTGTCCTGCAGCTTGAACTTACCCAGAACCCGCATCATGCGGGGCGCATCGGTCGTGCAATTCAACCATAACGCAAAGGACAGGCTGGAAGTGACATGAAGATCCGGTCCGAAGTTGACGTGCGCGCCCCGGCCGTCGAGCTGGAGGCTTCCCGCCGTGACGATGGCCCCGTTCTTAAGGATGCCGTGGTGGTCCCCGATGACATCACTGGCGTCCTTTGTCAGAGGCCAGTAGCCAATCGCTGTGGCATCCTGCGCCCGGGCTGTGTTACCCGCAAGATTTGCCGCGAAGAGCAAGGATACGCAAACGGATAGTAAATACCCCCGGCACGATCCTCTATGCTTTCCCATCTTCAACCCATTTCCTCAAGCATTGCGTGTGGTTTGCGTGACTGACAAAGCGAGTCGCACACGTACAGCACCCCGTGTTGGTATGCGGGCACTCACCCTTGCTCGTACAAATTCCGAGCGCACCTCATCACAAATGTTCGGCACGATAAGCTGGCATATAGTGTCTGTCAAGCTGGTTATTTGCCGAATTTCGAGGTCCGAATCATGAAAGGAAGGTAACTGC
>CAYSHQ010000079.1:0-7955 GCA_964430835.1 uncultured Lentisphaerales bacterium | reverse complement strand
GGTGCGGGACACCTCAGGGACGGATCATGTTGATTATGTCAAACTGCTAGTCTGGGCGACCGTGCAACTGCCGGCCGGCGAGGAAGGTGGCCAGATTCTTCGCGACCCTCGCTACCACCTACCACCTGCCACCTTCTCCCCGGCGCGTGTAATCAAGCCAGCCCGCCGCTACGGCGTAGGCCACGGACCGAAGAGCTGCTCGGCGTTCTGGCTGGTCTGCGCGACGAGTTGGTCGCGCGTGATGCCGCGCACCTTGGCCAGCAGGTCCGCCACGTGCACGACAAAGGCGGGCTCATTTTCCACGCCGCGTTTTGGTACAGGCGTCAGGAAGGGCGAATCGGTCTCGAGCAGCAGGCGGTCCGCCGGGACGAACCGTGCCACTTCGCGCAGGCTATCCGCATTGCGGAAGGTCACGATGCCGCTGAACGACAAGTAGAGGCCGCGATCCAGCAGTGCCCGCGCAAACTCCTGCCCGCCCGTGAAGCAGTGCACCACGCCGAGCGCGCCAGCCGCGCGGCGGGATGGAGAGCCATGCTCATCCAGGATGCGGCAGGTGTCGGCATCGGCCTCGCGCGTATGAACGCAGACGGGCAGATTTCTTGCCTCCGCCTCGCGCAGCATTTCTCCAAACAACTGGCACTGGGCGGCCTGCGTCTCGGCATGATAGTGATAATCCAGCCCGATTTCGCCGATAGCCGCCAGCGGGAGATCGACCGCCGACTGGAAGGGCGTGCCCGGTAGAACCTTCGTCGCCTGATCGCGGTCACAGCCAAGCGCCAGACGCACCTGTTGGGGGAAGTTACGCGCGGCCATACTGGCGGAAGCATTCAACTCCGCACTACCACCCACGGCCAACAAGCGGGTAACACCAGCCGCCACCGCACGCTGCACACAGGCCGCAATCGCCGTGGGCGATGGGGCGAAATGCACATGGGTATCGGTGATCGCACACATGACAGGAGCTGTCGGAGCTTAGCTCTAGCTCTTGCTCTTGCCCGGTGTCCAGACCTCCACCTGCCGACGAGCGGCCGATGGCAGGACGACCGGTGCGGGCGGATGCGCCGGTCGCTGGGGCGCATGCTCCACTTTCCGGTGATGCCGTTCGGCAGGGGGCGGCGCGGCAGGGGGCGAATCCGGCCATTCCGGCGCGTGGCCGGCATGCGGCGCAGGCGCCTCTTCCACCACGTGCTTGCGTCGCTCCACGGGCGGCGTCACCGGGCGTGGCGCTTCGGCAACGGGCGGTGGTTCGGCGGCGGCCGGTGGCTCCGCTGCGACCGGCGGTGCGTCCGACGTCTCGCTGCGAGCGGCCGGGGCCGCCTCGGTCCGGTGATGTCCGCCGCGTCCGCTGCGGTGGTCCGGCACCGGTTGCAGCATGGTGTCATCCGGATGGGAACAGACCAGCGGCTCACCTAGGAACTTCTCGATCTCTGGGATGGCAAACGATTCGTTCTCGTCCGCGAACGAGATGGCGGTGCCGATGCGTCCGGCGCGCCCTGTGCGGCCGATACGATGCACATAGTCCTCAGGCTCGTAGGGGAAATCGTAATTCACGACAAAGCCGACATCGTCCACATGGATGCCGCGCCCCGCGACATCGGTGGCGACCACCACACGCACCTTGCCGGAGCGGAAATCTTCCAGCGCGCGCAGCCGACGGTTCTGCTGAACGTCACCAGAAAGCATCTCGCAGGCGATCCCCTGCCGGCGGAGCTTCTCGGCCACATATTCCGTGCTATCGCGGCGATTGCAAAAGACCAGCACACGGGTTTCGGCATGGCGCTTCAGCAGGTTATAGAGCACCGTAAACTTCTCGCGCGCCGCCACCACAAAGACTTGCTGGGTCACGGTCTTCACGGCCACGCTTTCCGGCTCGACCTCCACCCGCACGGGGTTGGCCATCCATTGCGCGGCTAGACGCATAACCTCGTCATCCAGCGTAGCGCTATAGAGCATGGTGCAGCGGCGGTCGGCCGGCGGCAAGCGACTGACGATGCGCCGGACATCCGGGATGAACCCCATGTCGAGCATGCGGTCCGCCTCGTCAATCACCAGCGTATCGACCTGCGAGAGATCCAGCACCCGGCTCTGGACATAGTCGAGCAGGCGACCGGGGGTCGCGACCAGGAGGTCCACCGGACCGGCGGTCAATTCGCGCCGCTGCCGGTCGTGATCCATGCCGCCATAGACCGCGAGATAGCGCAGCCCACAATATCGACCCACATTGTCCGCATCGCGGCAGATTTGAATCACGAGCTCGCGTGTCGGCGCAATGACCAGCGCGCGCGGTGTGGCAACTTTGGACGGACGGCCCGCCGGATGGCGCAAATAGCGCGTCAGCAAGGCAATCAGGAACGCGGCGGTCTTGCCGGTACCGGTCTGGGCGCGCCCCGCCACATTCTGTCCGGCGAGGGCATGGGCCAGGCTGCGTGCCTGAATCGGCGTGCAATACTCAAACTTGAGGTCGGCGATGGCATGCAGGATTTCGCCCGGCAGGTCAAACTCCTGGAAACGGGTCTTCCCTTCCACCACAGGAACCTGGAACGATTCCGGGTTCCACGCGGCGTGTGCGGCCAGGCGCCGCTCGGTCTCGGCATCGGTCACCAACCCGCCGGGGCGCGTCTCCTCGGACGGGGTATGCCCTTGTGCGAGGCGGCCGGCATCCTTTGGGCCACGGGTGGGCAGGCGATCACGCCGCTCGGAGGTGCGCGGCGGACGCTCGCGGCGGTCCTCCGTGCGTGGTGGGCGGTCATCCGTGCGCAGTGGGCGGTCATCACGGCGCTCCGCGCGGCGCGTGTCCGGCGCACGTTCACCATGGCGGGAAGACGGGCGGGCGGTACCCGCAGGTGTGGTCGGGCGCTCCGTACGCCGGGCGCCACCCTGATCGGGCGCATGCGCGGAGGGATGGGGTGCGCGGCGACTGCGTTCCGGCGGAGCTTTGCGATCCGCGGGCTGAGAAGTAGTAGCGGCCGAAGTACGGCCAAGTAAACGGGAAGCGAGTTTGCGAATCAGTTGTAGCGGCATGTGGGCCTGGTGGGGATCGTGTTCAAGACTCAATGTTGATGCTTTCGAAGGATCCGGCAAGCAGCTGGCTGCGGGAGTAGTAGAGCGTGAACGCTCCATCTACATCGCAGCCGGACGAACCTGCCATTCCCGCTTCGCTGTCTGCAGCGCATACGCGAAACGTTTCCGAAAGAGCAACGCCACCCAAGCCCACCAGCCCGAGACCTCCCGACCAGGAAGTCTAGCGCTTGGAGAACTGGAAGCGTTTGCGAGCGCCGGGCTGACCGGGCTTTTTACGTTCCTTCATGCGGGCATCGCGCGTCAGGCAACCAGCCTTCTTCAGCGGATCACGCAAGGAGTTGTCAGCCAATACCAAGGCGCGAGAGAGTGCATGGCGCAGGGCACCGGTCTGGCCGGTCATCCCGCCACCTTTGACCGAAGCCAGCACGTCGAACTTCTCGCGCTGGTTCGTGATGACCAAAGGCTGAAGCAGGTAGTTGCGCAGCGCCTCGCTGGGGAAATACATCGCCAATTCGCGCTCGTTCACATGCCATTGGCCGGTACCGGCCACTAACCGCACCCGGGCGATCGACGTCTTACGCCGTCCGGTCGCTGCTGAAATCACTGTCGCCATGTCGTACCTTCTTCCTTCGCCACTCGTAAAAAAATTATACCAGCTCGATCGTCTGCGGCTTCTGCGGCGCATGCGTATGCGCGGCGCCACGGAAGACCTTCAGACGCGTCATGACCTTGCGGCTCAGAGTATTCTTCGGCAGCATACCCCAGACCGCCAGCTTGATGATGCGATCCGGATGGCGCTCGCGCATCGTGGGCACGGTGATCTCGCGCAAGCCGCCGCGGTACCCGCTATAGCTCTGGTACCGTTTCTGCTCTTCTTTGCGGCCGGTGAGTTTGACCTTCTCCGCGTTGATCACGACGACAAAGTCGCCGATGTCCACGCTCGGATCAAAATCAGGCCGGTCTTTGCCACGCAGTTTGTTCGCCACCAGAACGGCCAGCCGTCCCAGGGGTTTTTGCGCCGCATCAACCAGCAGCCAGTGCCGGGTATCGCCAGGATTTTTTGGAATGCTCGTCTTCGTCGTCATGATCGTGGATCCAGAGGTTCGCTTATCAGCCCGAAAGAGCGCAGAGAGTACTACATCGGGCGGGTGGTGTCAACGTCGTTGCTGGTATTTTTACAACCGATGGATCCGGTCCACCGGTCGTCTGCTTAGGCGGTCTTCAGCAAGGGGGTCACGCGCCCGGGGTTTTCGAGTTGGGCGGTGACGATCTCCTTGGTGATATGGATTTCGCGCAGCGCCTGATTCCCCGGCGCCTCGTACATGATCTCCAACATTAAGTGCTCGAGGATGGCGCGCAGGCCGCGGGCGCCGGTCTTGCGCTGCAGGGCCAAGCGGGCCATCTCACGCAAGGCGCCATCGGTGAACGATAGCTTCACCTTCTCCATGGCCAGCAGCTTCTGATACTGCTTGATCATGCAGTTCTTCGGCTCGACCATAATGCGCACCAGATTCTCCTCGGTGAGTTCGCTAAGCGCGGAGACCACCGGCAGGCGCCCCACGAACTCGGGGATCAACCCGTAGCGGATCAGGTCCTCGGGCTCGACGGCGAGGCCGCCCACGGCGAGGCCGGCGGCCGGCTTGACCTGCGGATCCACGTAGCCGATGCTGCGCCGTCCCTGGCGCTGGCGCACAAACGAATCGAGGCCGACAAACGCGCCGCCGCAGATGAAGAGGATGTTGGAGGTATTGAGCTGGATGTACTCCTGCTGCGGGTGCTTGCGTCCGCCCTGCGGCGGCACGCGGGCGGTCGTCCCCTCCAGGATCTTCAGCAGCGCCTGTTGCACACCCTCGCCGGAGACATCCCGCGTGATCGAAACGTTCTCGGTCTTGCGGGCAATCTTGTCGATCTCGTCAATGTAGATGATCCCCGTCTCGGCGCGCTTGACGTCCATGTTGGCGGCCTGCAGGAGGTAGAGCAGGATATTCTCCACATCCTCGCCCACGTAGCCGGCTTCCGTCAAGGTGGTGGCATCGGCGAGCGCAAAGGGGACATCCAGCATGCGCGCCAGCGAGCGGGCGAAGAGGGTCTTGCCGCACCCCGTGGGGCCGATCAGCAGGATGTTGCTCTTCTCGATCTCGACATCGGCGAACTCCGAGTTGTCGCGCACCTGGGTCAGGCGCTTGTAGTGGTTGTGCACCGCCACGGCCAGCGACTTTTTGGTCTGGTCGTGGCCGATGATGTACTGATCCAGGAACTCCTTGATGGACACCGGACTGGGGACCTTGAGTTCGCGTGGAGGCGGTGCGGGACGGACCGGCGGCACAGCGGCACCCTGCGCGGGCGCGGCCGGCGGAGCTGCGGGTGCCGTCGGTGTCTCGGGCGCGGCCGGCTTGTCATTCGCCACGCAACCGCCGCAGATATTCACACCGGGACCGTTAATCAGGCGGGCGCCATCGCGTTCCGCCTTGCCGCAGAAGGAACAGGTGTCGCGTTTTTTCGTGGTACTGGCCATGTTTTTCTCGTTACGGGGTGTCGGCGACGAGCGCCGGTCAAGCCTTGGCAGGCGCGGGTTGCTTCGTCAGCACGGCATCAATCAGCCCATAGGTGCGGGCATCCTCGGCGGACATGAAGTAGTCGCGCTCCGTGTCGTGGCTGATTTCCTTGACGTCCTTGCCGGTATGGAACGCCAGAATTTCGGTCAGGCGGTCCTTCAGGCGCAGAATTTCCTTGGCCTGAATGCTGATGTCCGTGGCCTGCCCCTCGACGCCCCCCCACGGCTGATGAATCATGATGCGGGCATTGGGGAGGGCAAAGCGCTTCCCCTTGCGCCCAGCCGCCAGCAGCACGGCGCCCATGCTGGCCGCCTGGCCGACACAGTAGGTAGCCACGTCGCAGGAGAGGTACTGGATGGTATCGTAGATCGCCAGACCGGCCGTGACCGACCCGCCCGGTGAATTGACGTACAGGGCGATGTCCTTGGTGGCATCCTGCGACTGCAGGAAGAGCAACTGCGCAATGATGACGTTGCTTACCTCGTCGTTCACGCCCGTACCGATGAAAATGATGCGGTCCTGCAGCAGGCGCGAATAGATGTCATACGCGCGCTCGCCGCGGCCGGACGTCTCCACCACAATCGGCACCAGCATCTGCTGCAAAGAGGAATGTGTCTTCATATTGCTCCTTCGGGGAAGCCTATCGGCGCGACGGCCGGCAGGGTTCCCGTTCTACGTTTGCCCGGCGGCCGGGCCGAAGCCGCAGCCACCGGTGGACTCTGCTTAGGCCTTGGCATCCTCAACCAGTAGGGCCAGGGCTTTCTCGCTGCGGATATCCGAGGCGAGTGTATCCAGGCCATGACGCGCCTCCATGGTCTCCCGCACCTTGCTGACCGGCATCCGGTACTGGGCGGCCAGATCTTCCAGGCGCTGATTGACCTCGGCCGGGGAAACCGTGATCTTCTCCTCCTCGGCAATGCGCGCGAGGATGTAGCGCAGACGCACCCGGTCCTTGGAGGCCGTGGTGGCGGTCTCCAGGATGGAGTCCCGGTTCTTGGCCAGATCTTCGCGTGTGCCGCCGCGCTCAATCACATCGCGCATCATGGCACGGACGGTGTGGTTAGTCTCTTCCGACACCACGCTCTCGGGGAGATCAAACTCCGTGCGCTTAAGCAGGAACTCCACGACTTCCTTCTGCTGCCGCGCCACCTCCTGCTGCTCCGCGGAGGCCAGCATGTTTTTGCGGATCTGCGCGCGCATGTCGTCCAGGCTCGCAAACCCGGCCCGCTGACAGACCACCTCATCCGTCGGCAGGATGCGCTGGCGAACCGCCTTGACCCGCACCTGATAGACCGCGGATTTGCCTCGCAGGGGCTCCACGTGGAAGTCCGTTCCAAACGAGACCGTCACGCTCTTCTCATCGCCCTTCTTCGCGCCTTCCAGTGCAACCCCCAGCCCAGGGATACGCTCCGGCTCCGCCACCTGCAGCAGGAAATCCGTGCCCGTGGCCAGAGCCGCCGATTCCGGCACCACCTCCTGCAGCGGGCGCCCGTCGCAAGCGGCTGTGAAGTCAATCTGTACAAAATCGTTGCGCGCTGCGGGCTGGTCGTGACCATCCTCCATCTTCGCGAGCATGTCCCGGAAGCGTTCCAACTGGGCGTTCACTTGCTCTTCCGGCACGGCGGGCGTCACGACTTGCAGGGGGATCTTCTTATACTTCGGCAGCTTGAACTCCGGCGCGACATCCACGAGCGCCACGAAGGAGATCCCGGTCTCCGGCGAGAAGAGCACATCCGTCACATCCAACACCGCCACCGGCACCAGGCTGGTCTCCTTGACCGCCTCATGGTAGAACTTGCGGATCAGATTGCTCCGGACATCTGCGGCAATCTCGCTGCGATAACGGGACTCCACAATCGCGCGCGGGGCCTTGCCGGGCCGGAACCCGGACAGGCGCCCATGCTGGATATATTCACCGACAATCTTCTCATAATCCGGACGCGTTTCGGAGGCTTCGGCGCGGACAGAGAGTTTCACGCGGCAGGCGCCGCTGGCTTTGGTTTCAGCTTTCATGGCAGGGTGTTCCAATACTCCTTTTCCCAATCCCGTTTCGTGCTTGTCGCTGCCGCCGGCGGGGGGAGACCGGTTGTCTATTCCTTGATGCCCATCAGAAATTGGGCATTGCTCTTGGTATTCTTGAGGCGTTTGATGACCATTTCCATGGATTCCACCGGCGGCACCCCATTCAGGGCGCGGCGCAACAGCCAGGTCCGGTTCAGCTCCTCGGGATGGAGCAGCAGCTCCTCCTTGCGCGTGCCGGACTTCTCGATGTTGATGGCCGGGAAGACCCGCTTGTCTACCAGAGCCCGATCGAGGCAGAGCTCCATGTTGCCGGTGCCCTTGAACTCCTCGAAGATCACATCATCCATGCGGCTACCG
>CAYSHQ010000078.1:6272-8025 GCA_964430835.1 uncultured Lentisphaerales bacterium | reverse complement strand
CCCAATCTTCCGCAGTTCAAGGGCTCCGCGGGTCAAGCCCCCCCAGGCGCCCCAGTGCGCCATTCCAACTGTGTCCCGGGCGACACACCTGCCAGCTCGAGCCATCCGGCGCGGACTTCCAGCGCGCGCAGCCCCTGCCATCCGCCCCAGACCAGCCAGCGCCCAGGCGGCACAGACTGACAGACTCGCCGCACCCGCCACGCCTTATCCAGAAACACAACATCCAGCGCAAAGCGCATGCCGACCGTATGCACAGACCCGCACGCTTCAATGAGCAACCCCTGCCCGACTGGCAGGTCCGCCCGGCCCAGCAAGCCGCGCATGCGCGCCAGCAGAGTGGTGGCGACCTCGAGGTTGCCCACCCAGAGGTGATCGTTCCAATACAATTGACCGGCTGACATCTCGCACCAAACCTTCATTCAGATGCCAAGGTCGCGCGCCATGGGACGTTTGGCTCCCTGCTAATCGTCCAACAACTTACCCCGGCCGACCGACTCATATTTCCTGGCATGCCACTCGCGTTTGCCGCCCTCATACAGCAGCACATCGGCAAACCCCATGGTCTGCAACAGCCGCACCGCATCGCGCCCGGACTCGCACTCCTTGTCCAGACAGTACACCACCATGCGGCGCGGGCGTGGCCAGTCGCGAACCGTCTGCGCCAGTTCCTCCTCCGGCACCGACATAGCCCCGCGAATATGGAAGTCCTGGTAATAGAGGCGAGGTGAGACATCGACCAGCACGAAATCATTCGTCTTCTGCAACATGGTCCGCAGGCGCTCTGCCCGGATGACGCGCAGTATCCAGTTCGTAGGCGCACTTGCCAGCGGCGGCGCGGGCGGGTTGGTCGGGCTAGCACGCTGCTGCGCCCCCACCGTGCCCGCCACCAACAACAGGAGAGCCATAATACCCTTGCGCATAAATGGCATCATGACCTTTTCCCCGGCCACGCGTCAATCGGGAGTTTCCCAAAAGAAAGACGCCTTGTCAGCACAAGGCCGACAAGGCGTTCGTGATGGGCCTGACCCACCCGCGGGATCAACCGGAGCCTACTTGGCTTCCTGCTGACGCTTCTGGTCCAGGTCACGCATGGCTTCCCGACGGCTGAGCTTCACGCGGCCGCGGTCATCCACACCGATGCATTTGACCCACATCTTGTCGCCGATACGGCAGACATCCTCGACGCTGCGGATGCGCTGCTCAGCCAGCTCGCTAATGTGGCAGAGACCGTCCTTACCCGGCAGGATCTCGACAAAACAGCCGAACTCCTTGATGCCGGTGACGGTACCCTCGTAGAGCTGACCTTCCACGGCCTCCGCGACCACCATCTGCACTTCGCGCTTGGCGATCTCCATGGCTTCGCCATTGTCCGCAAAGATGCTGACCGTGCCATCGTCGCCGATGTCAATCTGCGCGCCTGAAATCTCGGTGATGCGGCGGATGTTCTTGCCGCCGGGGCCGATCAGGCCGCCAATCTTGTCCACCGGAATCTGCAGCGTGAAGATACGCGGGGCGTACGGCGAGAGTTCCGGACGCGGCGTGGCGATCACGTCGCGCATGAAACCAAGGATCTGCATGCGTCCTTCCCGTGCCCGGGTCAACGCCAACTCGACGATTTCCCACGTCAGTCCGCGCAGTTTCAGGTCCACCTGGAAGCCGGTGATCCCCTTCTCGGTGCCCGCGACCTTGAAGTCCATGTCGCCGCAATGGTCTTCGGTGCCAATGATGTCCGTGACCATGACGTACTGCGATT
>CAYSHQ010000078.1:0-6262 GCA_964430835.1 uncultured Lentisphaerales bacterium | reverse complement strand
GGCCGACCGACACCCCGGCGACCGCGCCCTTGATCGGCACACCGGCATCCATCAGTGCCAGGGAACCCACGCAAACGCTGGCCATGGACGAGGACCCATTGGAGCCCATGATGTCCGAGACCACGCGCACCGTGTACGGATAGTCCGCGGGGATGATCGGGCGCAGCGAGCGCTCCGCCAAGGCCCCGTGACCGATCTCGCGACGCCCCGTGGCGCCGAGGCGACCGACTTCGCCCACCGAGTACGGCGGGAAGTTATAGTGCAACAGGAAGTTCTTCTGCTTCTCACCACCGGCAATCGCGTCCAGCTCCTGTACATCCTGCTTGGTGCCGAGCGTGACCGTACCCAGCGCCTGGGTCTCGCCGCGGGTGAACAGGGCGGAGCCGTGAGCGCGAGGGATGAGCGAAAGCTGCGCCACGAGCTTGCGGATGTCGTTGGAGCCACGGCCATCAATGCGTTTGCCGTGTTCCAGCACGTTGCGCCGCACCAGTTCGATTTCGAAATTGTCGAACAGGGTGAAGAAGTGGTTGGCCGACAGTTGCGGGAACTTTTCCAGCGTCTCGGTCTGCAGGGCGGCCTTGATCGTCTTGATGGCGACCTCGCGCTCCTGCTTGCCCGCGATTAACAGCGCCTTGCTCAGCGATTCGCCCGCCGTGGCGCGCAGGAAAGCCATCTGGTCCCGATCCGGCTCGCCATCCACCACCACCTTATCGGCCTTGTTCAGCAGGCGGCGCAGACGGATCTGGGCGTCAATGATCTTGACGACTTCGGCGTGGGCGCACTTCATGGCCGCCAGAAACTCGGCTTCCGAGATTTCATCCGCGGCGCCTTCCATCATGAGGAAGCGCTCGCGCGTGCCAGCGTACACCAGATCCAGGTCGCTCTTGGCGCGCTGGGCATGGGTGGGATTGATGACAAACTGGCCATCCACACGGCCGACGCGCACTGCGCCGATGGGACCCATGAAGGGGATGTCGGAGATATGCAGCGCCGCGCTGGCGGCATTTACGCCCAGCACGTCCGGGTCATTCTCGCCGTCCGCCGACAAGACCATGCTGTTGACCTGCACGTCATTGATGTAGCCATCGGGGAAGAGCGGACGGATCGGACGGTCGATGATGCGCGCCGTGAGGATTTCCTTCTCGCTGGGGCGCGACTCGCGCTTAAAAAAGCCACCGGGAAAACGGCCGGCCGCATAATACTTTTCGCGGTACTCGACCTGCAACGGGAAAAAATCGATCCCTTCGCGCGGCTTGTCGGTGTTCGTGACCGCGCAGAACATAATGGTTTCGCCAAGGGTGACCGTCGTGGTGCCGGCGGCCTGGCGAGCGAGCAGCCCGGTTTCGATGGTGATCGTCCGACCGCCCACTTCGACGGCGACAGAGATGGTATCCTTCATGTTGACCTTTCTGGATCCAAGGACTAGATCTATGAGAAATGAGCTACCCCAACCTCCCACCAGCATAGCCCCCACACCGGGTAAAACGGCGGAGGTGCAGCGGGAAGACGGGGTGCGCAGAGACTATTCGGCTACCCATGACCACCCCTATGGCAGTCATCGGGAACCCACCAGCGGATGCCCCAGACAACCGGGACACCCCGCCTGGATCACCGGCGGATATTGAGTTCCTTGATGAGCTTCTGGTAGCGGCTTTCGTTCTCCCGCCGCAGGTAATCAAGCAGACTGCGGCGCGAGTTGACCATGCGGATCAGCCCATAGCGCGAGCTGAAGTCCTTTTTATGGCCTTTGAGATGTTCCGTCAGCGCTTCGATCTTCTTCGTCAGCACTGCGATCTGAACTTCACTGGAGCCGGTATCATTCGCGTGGCGTTGAAAAGGTTTCCGGATCGCTACCTTGTCCATCTGGCTCATGTCTCTATCAAGTCCTTGTTCCGTTTTACTTTTCTGTGTGTTTCAGGGGCGAACTATACGGGCTCCCCCTGCCGGAGTAAAGCGAATTCGCGAGTCCCCCTGCGCCGCAAACCAGCGCATGGCGGCCAATCCACTCTGCACCCACCATGGCGGCAAAGACGAGCATGAACATGAGCCAGGGGAGCAAGAACGCGCAACCAGCGACCCGTAAGGTAGCGTTGGGTACTTCGTGGGGAACCTCGTCTTGCTCGGTTCCACCAACTGGAATGGCACGCCAGCCGCCGGCATGGGAGTGCCGGCGGCTACGCCACCCCACCATCACCGCCTCACCCTACTTTGGCCGGGGCCGGGTCGGGTGCAACCGGCGGGAACTTCTCAATCGTTTTGAGGGTCTTGAGCCGGATCAGACATTTGTCGCCCTTCTTCTGTTCCGACCCCATGGCCACGACCTTCACATTCTGATTGATCCATGGCGTCAACTTACCCGCTGGCAGCGTGGTAGCCTTTCTGTCTCCCGCCTTGGCCACCGGCAGTCGCACCTTGACCCCTGAATCGGTGATCAGCAGGTAGCTTGTGCATGCCTTGCCCGCCACCTTGATCTCCCGCTTCATCAGCATCCCTGTCACCGTCAACTCCTTGACCCGGGCGGTGCCGCCGTCCCCCTTCCCGGCCGGCACGGGCACCGGCTGCCCGCGCTCCACCGCCATAAGCGTGCCACTGGCGAGCACACCTGCCACAATCCCGACCACCATCATGTTCTTCATTCCGTTCATCTGCCTGCTCCTTCCTGTTTCCACCTGTTTTCCGGTGTCGACCATCGCCACCGGCACGGGTTGCATCCCGTCTACACTTGGGTATATGCAAAACGGAGGAGAAATCTTACACTTGTGGACATAATTATTTTCAAGGGGGGGTGTATGGAGACCACAAGAGCACATGAGGCTGACCCGGCACTGCTGACGCGCGTTACGCTGATCCAGCGCCTGCGGGTGCAGCAGGATGCGCAATCCTGGCAGGAGTTTGTAGCCCACTATCAGGGGTACATGCACCGGTTGGCGCGGCGGATGGGGCTCAACCACCACGATGCGGAAGAGATTGTACAGGACGTCTGCCTCAAGGCCTGGCGGTCGCTCCCCACCTTCGCCTACGACCCCGGCAGGGGTCGTTTCCGGGGGTGGCTGTGGCAGGTGACCGCCAACGAAGTCCGGGCCGGCTGGCGTCGGCGCCGACTTGAGCAGTCGCACGTACGGGAAGAGGAAACCGACCTGCAGGAACTCCCCGACCCAGCCGGAGCGCGCGGAGCGCAATGGGCGGAGGAGGAGTGGCGCGCCCATGTCGCGACCGTGGCCTGGCAGAACATCCGCACCGACTTCGAGGAACGCACGCAACAGGTATTCGAGAAACTATCCAAGGGCGTGGCAGCGGAGGTCGTGGCCACCGAGCTACAACTCGCTCCGTCCAGTATCTACGTCTATAAGAGACGGATCCAGGAGCGCCTGCGTCAGGAGATTCGACGCCTGAACGATGTGCTGGATTGACGGCGCGGCGCGCCCCTCTCAGGGCGTCACCGGCACACCCCGCATCACGCGCACGCTGGCGGGCCAGGTTGCGTCCTTACGCGAAAGCTCTGTCCCGGGGGAGAGATAGACCACCGCGAGGGTCGAACAGCGCGTCAGCAGATCCGCCGGCAGCTTACGCCAGCCATACGCGCGCAGCTCACGCAACGGCATGCCGTAAAGCGTATCGAACACCGCCACCGGCGTGCCGGAAAGGTCCAGCGTCTGCAACGGCATCCCCCGCAGTGGCTGCAGGTCGCGCACCGCCGTGTCGTGCAGATCCAACCCCGCCAGCGGTAGCCCCGTCAAAGGTAGCAGATCGTTGGCCGTCGCTCCGGTCAACCGCGCCACCAGCCCTATGGCGGTTACCTCCAAGGCCAGTTCCGCGCGGCCATCGTGCCAGGTACGCACCGCCCAGGAAACAAAGTCGCACTGCTCTGGATGGGTGGCTGCCGCGGGGTTACGCCGCTGGCAGAAGACACCTAGGGCGACCCGGCACTCATGCGCCGTGCGGCTGCCGGCAGTACGCGCCTCTTCCAGCAACCGCCGGAACATCTCTGGAGGCAACCCCGCAGCCTGTTCCTGCCCTTCGGTCCATTGCCTGCCACGTTGCGCCAGCGCCAGCCCCACAGCATGACGTTGCGCGGTGCCTGCCGCCCGCTGGCCGTCTGCCCGCCTCGCACGCAACACGGTCGGCTCTGCCGCCTCCACCCGGCCCCGACTCACGTCGCCCGGTGCCACATCCTCAAAGGCCTGCCAGTCGCGGCTGAAGGCCGCTGCGGCTTGGGCGAACCGCTCCTGTCCGAGATAGATCCAGCCGGCCAGATCCCAGGCCTCAGTCTGCCCAGGGTCTACACCAACCACCGTGCGCAACGTCAGCAAGGCGTCGTCACACGCCAGCGTCCGCAATTGGGCGCGGGCCTCTGCCAGCAAGCGCGGCACGGCCGCCCGCGTCAGTTGCGCGCGCACAGCTTGCTCCTGGCGCAGCTTCCCCAGCGCCATCTGCGTCTCATCCCGGCTGGCACGGAGCCTGGCCACCGAGACCCCGCCGACCACCGCCAGCGCCAGCAGGCCGGTCATAATGGCCCACGACAGCGCGCGGTGCCGCTTCACCACCAGCCACAGCAGGCGCAGCGGCCCGGCGGTCTCCGCCGAAGTGGCATAGCCACGGATATAGGCCTGCACATCCGCCCGCAAGGCCTCCACTGTGGCATACCGGTCTGCCGGCGCGACCGAAAGCGCCTTAGCGGTGATCGCCGCCAACGCATGCGGGATCGCCCGTTCCGGGGCCCGCTGCTGCGGCGGCAGAATGGCCCCCGCCACGGTGCGCGCCAGCACCTCTGCGGTATCTGCCCCTGTCACGGGGGGCTGCCACGTCAGCAACGCATAGAGCAGCGCGCCCAGCGCATACGTATCCGTACGCGCATCCGCAGGTGCCCCCCGCGCCTGCTCCGGCGCCATGTACCCTGGCGTCCCCTTGAGCGTACCCGCCATGGTCTGCGGCACCTCCGCCAACGGCGCATCGCCCCCCCACAGAGCTTCCGGCGGCTCACCGATGAGCTTGGCCAGCCCCCAGTCCATCAGCCGCACCTCACCATACTGACCGACCTGTACATTGGCGGGCTTGATATCGCGGTGCAGCACGCCTTGCGCATGGGCAAAGGCCACGGCATCGCAGACGCGCACGAAGATCTCCAGCAGCACCGGCCCTGGATACTGCGCCCGGGTGGCGGCATCGCCGGCGCGCAACCGTGACAGCACGCACTCCAGCGTCTCGCCGGACAAGAGTTTCATGGTGAAATACGGGCACCCATCCGTCCCGATGCCCAGGTCATGCAGCGGTACGATATGCGGGTGCTCCAGCCGGGCCAAAATCCGTGCTTCGCGGATAAAGGCCTGCAGCGAGCGGCCGGCCCGCGGCCGCGCCAGCGCCACGTCACGGCAGGTGTCGCGATCACGCACCTGCACAATCTCCTTCTCGCCGCCCTGCCCGATCCGCTGAGCCAAACGATATTTATCGTCCGGCAGCCGGGTTAACTCCGGCACCACCGATTCCTCCGGCACAGGCGCCAGCCGCCCCTGCGTGTAATACTGCCGCAACCAATCATCATCCCCGCCCGCCGCCCGCCGCTCTGTTACCTGAGTCCCGCACATGACAGGGCCTATTGCGCCTTGGGCTTGCCAGCCACCTTTGCAACGGCCGGATTCTTACCGGCTGGGGGTGCCTTACCCGCGGGCGGCGCCTTGGCCTCTTGCTGCTGCACCTTGGCCACCGCATTGCTGGCAGCCGCATTGCTGGCAGCCGCATTCGTGCCGCGAAAATCAGCAAACGCCTGTTCCTGCCTGCGCCGCAACTCCGAACTCGTCTTTTCCCGATAGGCGGCACTGGAGAATGACCCCTCCGCATACGGGGCCTTCGGCCCCTGCATGGCCTTGGAATTCCCGGCCTTGAGCCCCCTCGGGTCGCTCGACAGCTTCTTGCGCACGTCACAAGCTTCATCCATCGTGGTGACCTTGCGCTCATAAGAGGCCGGAATGGAGGAGCGCAGCGGCGTTTCCTCCGCCCGGACCGGCACCCAGCAGATCAAACCGGCTACACCCGCCACCAGGGCCGCGCCCGTCAACCAACGCGCCCGCACTCTCCTGGCATGCCTCATGTCGAAGTCCTCCGCAGGAACACCCTGCACGTAATGCTTTAAGTATACGCCACAATGCCCCGCCTCCGCAATCCCGTTGCGCCCATTCTAGATGCTGGAAGGAGCAAGGTGAAATTCACCACGAAGAGCGCGCGCGGCTGCGCCGCGAGGAAACACTGAGGTAACTTTATCGGCAGA
>CAYSHQ010000077.1:0-8069 GCA_964430835.1 uncultured Lentisphaerales bacterium | reverse complement strand
CGCAGAGTCCCAGTGGATCGATGTACGCCAACGGATTACCGTTTCCATAGCCGTACAGATTCGCCCCGCCGCCAAGACCCAGGGGATCTGATGACAGGAATCGCTTGATCGTGGTGTCATACGCGCGGTGGCGGGTTAGATAGAGTGTGGAGGTCTGCGACACCCGCCACACGCCATGTCCGCCCAACCACCGGAACGGAATGCTGTTGGTGCCTGTCCGGCCCCAGTCTTCACCGTAGGGGCCGTAGGAAAAGGTGTCGGTGACGGCGCCGCTGACGTCGGTCAGGGCCACGACGCTCCCCTGTTCGTCGGCATGCACGCAGCGCAAGACGCCGTTGCTTTCGATGATTCCGAGCAACCGCCCGGCACCCCAGATGTAGTAACGAACCGGCGTGCCGTTGGTGGTGGTTTCCATCAGCGGGCGTTTGAGCGGGTCGGTGTGATCAATCACCCATAAACGGCTAACGCCGTTGATTGTTGTTTTGACGCGGTTGCCCAAAGCGTCATAGCTCGACACCATGGTCAAGTTGCTCGTCGTTGCCGAAATCATCCTTCCGGCCAGATCGTTGGCATAAATGTCGTTTGTGCCTGTGCTGCGCGCGATATTCGTAAGCGCCCCGCAACTATCGTACCGATAGGTTTCTAACACCGGGTTGGTTCCCGTGCCCACCTGTGCGGTCGTGAGGCGGTCGGCAGCATCGAAGGTGTTGGCCGCGCGGCGGTTGGTGGCAGGTGTCGGCATGGGGCCGGATGTGACTTTCTCGCTTGTTTTCAGGCCCATCGCGTCGCGGGTGATGCGGCGGCATGGCAGATTGGTGCTGCCCGTGTAGGCCCAGTTTGTAACGGCGCTGGAGGCGTCGTACCCCCAAGCACCGGAGATTCCGTTGGGATACGCCAGCGTGGTCATGCGCCCCGCCGCATCTCGGGTGATGCGCCAAGTACGGTTTGACCAGTCAATCATGTTCGTCACGTTTCCATCAGCATCGAATGCGTAATGCACGATCTTGCCGCCCGGATAAACAACGTTCGTCGCCAACCCGCCCAAATCGTACCGGTACTGATTGGTGAAAACGACACCTGCCACACGACTGACCGAGGAGGTTAGTTGGTTCAAGCTGCTGTAGCCAAATGTGTTTGTCGTGGTGGCGTTCTTGGCGGTGAGCAGGTTTCCGACGGCGTCGAAGGTGAAGGCTTCGGTGCTGTTGTCGGCGTAGACCGTGTTGGTGCAGCGGTTGAGAACATCGTACTTGAAGACCGTGCGGCGGGACGCGCCATCAACTTTGTTTGTGAGATTGCCGCATGGGTCGAAATAATTGCGAAAAACCTGTTCGCCTGCGGCATTGGTGGCGGCGATGACGCGTGACTGGCCATCATACGCGAGGCGATAGACATGGCCTTCTGAGTTGGTGAAGGCGGTCATGCGGCCGAGTGCGTCGAGTGCAAAACTTTCGGCGCGGCCGGAGGGATAGATCACGCGGATACGGCGCCCCATGGCGTCGAGCGTGTAGCGCGTGACGCGGCCGCGTGCGTCCACGCTATTGGTAACGGCGTCGAGTGCATCGCAGCCGGTTTGCCACAGGCGGTTCATTGGGTCCACCACGGCGACTGGACGCAATAGCGAATCGTACCCCACGTCCGTGCGTCCGCCGATAACGTCCACCTTGGTGGTAGCGCATCCGGCTGGATTGTACCAAGTTCGTTCGGTCCAGACCGAGGTCGAACGATTCGTGGCGCGTCCCATGATATCGAGGCCAAGTTGCACGCGCTGATTGCGTGCGTCTTTGGACGCCACCAGCCGGTCGGCCAGATCGAATTCATTGGTGATTTGTCCGCCATTGGCAAAGCGTGTGGCTGCCGGTTTACCGGAAGCAGTCCATGTTTGGCTGTTGGTTCGACTGAGTGGATCAATCGTGGCGGACAACCTGCCTGCGGACGTGTATCGGCGTGTAGTGCGGCTGCCGGTTGCGTCAATTGTATTGGTAAGCATTCCACGCGGGTCGTAGGCCAGACGGGTGGGATAACCGAGCGCGTTCAGAATGTTGGTGACGTTGCCCGCGTTGTCATACCCGAACTGTACGGTACCGGCATCGGTGGAGAAAACGCTGGGGACAAACCCGCGACTGTCATGGTTGAAGGCGGTACAAGCAAGGGGGTGACCGGATGCATCTAGCACGGTCGTGGAGGCGAGCAGGCCGTAACTGCCATAAACATTCGTTAGAACCGTTCCGTCGGACGTCGTACGCGAGGTCAGCCGATGGCTGGCATCGTAGGTCATGCGTGTAAGGCGGCCGAGCGCATTGGAGAGGGTGATCAGCCGGTGCTGGTTGTCGTAGACGAACGCGGTGGTTCGCGGACTGTCCGTATTGGCGGCTTCGATCAGGCGCACCAGGCGGTTGCTGGCGTCGAACAGGTTGATCGTGATGCGCCCAATAGCGTCCACATTGGAGACCATCTGGCCCTGACCATCATAGAAGAATGAGTTGGTCGTGTTGTCGCGGTTTACGCGCTGCGCGAGTCGGCCATCCTCGGTGTACGTATAGATGATACGTTTGCCGAACGGATCGATCTCCCAGGCGCGATAGCCGGCAACCATGCCGAAAGGCCAACTGCTGCCAGCGGCCGATATCTGGTTGGTGACTTGTCCCAGTGCGTTATAAGCGTTTAGCACGGTCTTGACGTCAGCAGGATCGGTTTCTGAAAGGAACAAGGCGTTGGCGTCATACGCCAGGGCCCAAGTGAAACCGGCGGCATCCGTCACACCCGTCAGGCACCCGGTCGGACTGTAGCGGTATGACACGCTGCGTCCTGCTGTATCGCCTGCGGAAGAAATATGGCCGCCGGACCAGTTCAACGTGAACTTGCGACCGAAAGAGTTGGAAACGGCCACGAGGCAAGTGGCGTTTGTATAAAAGAGGGCTACGGAATTGCTGGATGGATCCACGATACGCGAAAGAACCCCATTCGTGGCGAAGGTCCACGTTCGCCCCAGACGCTCTTGCAGAATAAACTGTCCGCTGGCATTACGTGCCAGCGTCGCGGTGACGCCGGGCGAAGCCACATAATCGCCATCGGGTCTGCGCGTGAACGAAAGGGCTTGGTTCTCCGTCTTGACGGTAACAGCGCCATCCACGAGTTGATCGGTCCACCATTTGGCCACCAGGCAGGCGATGGTCATGTTTTGGGCGGTTTCTCCGGCGGCCAGCAGATCGGCCACCACAGCACTGGCCACCACGGATGGAACGCTGGCCATCGCAGAGCTGCGCCCCAGCATGGCATCGGCGTCGGCATGCACATTTGCTTTGGCGTCATAACTGTGGGTCCAGCCACAACCGAGCGCGCCGTCAACCCGGCGCGCGCGGGAATCGTAATGCCGTGTCCAGGCCAGCGGTGCAGGCTGGGCCATGGCCAGATCGGTGCGCGTGATCAGACTGGCGCCGGTCAGCATGTCAACGGGATCTTGAGAGAGTATAGGTGGTGTCGCAGCATTGTGCAGGGTAGATGCTTCATATTCACGATATGCATCGCCGGAATCGCTCCGGCCGGGGCGGCTCGTGAACCCTCCGTTCAGACCACCGCCGATCATCATGCCGGTGCTGAATCCACCACCGTCCGGACCGTAGTTGATATAGCCGCTTCCGCTCCAGCGGTTCAGCGTAATGTGACCGTCTTGGGGCAGTAGCAACTTGCGCCCGCGGTTGATATCGACATCAAAATCCGAAAGCGCTTGCGCCGCATAGTTGGTCAGCGTGTTGCGGATCGTGGTGTACCAATTTGCCGAGGTGGCGAAGTAGATGGGCAGATTGGCGGCATTGGCCAGCTCCATGATGCGCACGGTGGAGACAGCCGGCCAGTTTGTGCCGTTCACCTGGTCAAGCACTCCGTGTTCAAGCGCGCTGGCAAAGAGCATGTACCCGTCGAACGTGGCGGGGTCGGCGGACGAGTAGGAATAGGCGTTCTTGAGATCGACATAGGGGGACTCCGCCTGCCCCGAAATACCGAGGGTGTAGAAAAAGTGCTGGTGTGTGCCTCGCAGACGGCTGTCCAGTTCGTTAAAGAGCGCGGTTTGGGCCAGCCATTGCTGCCCGACAAGCTGCGCGACGCGGGACCGCAGGAAGGTATTGTTTTCGGCAAGTCCGGCGGCCCGCAGACGCCCAAGTTCATTTTCAACGCGCTCGCGCATGCCCCCTTGATGATCGCCGCCGAAACCGATGGGGATGGCGTAAACATTGGTAAGCGCGCGACTAAAAGTGTAATAGGGCGCATCTGACCCAACGGCCGGATGGAACACAGAAATATACGCGCTATCGTCTGGAGAAGAAGAACCATCGGGTTCCGTGGCCACAATGGTGTCATCTACGCGCAGAACGGCCTTCGGATAGGTTTGGGTCGAGTTGGTATATGCCAACCACACGTGCCGGGCCGCGATTTCGTCAAGCCAGAAGGTGGGGGAGAAACCCGCATGACTAATGGTAAGGCTGGCACGCATGGCATTTTTCGTGGCATCGGACTGGTCGAGAAAATTAATCTCCGTTCCGGCCACTGTGCCATGGAATGTGCTGATGTCTGTGACGAGGTCTTGCGGAACGATTTCGTCACCACCAATAAAGCACCGTGCGGCCGCATTGGTGCCAACTGTCTGCCAGTGCGCGGCGAGTCTTGTGCAGAGGCGGGTTAATTCTGCCGCAAGGTTGGTTGTGGATAGCCCTTGCACAGAGTTGGCATTCGTTGTGCCACCAACCTGTGCCAACAAATTCGTGCGAATGTACCCCATGTCTGCCAACAAGTCGCGCGGTGGTGTTACGCGACGCGGCTTGAAGGACGGATCAAGGTTATAGGTCTTATTACTTAATGTAATTTGAACCCAGAAATGCTCGATGGCCAGTGCGCTCGCCTGCGGCGTCGAAGATGTCCAGAATGTCATTCCCAACCGGCTTTGACCCATGGCCGCCCAGACGGCATCGCAGACATTATTGACCGTCCCGTTGGCGGCAGCGCCAGCCCAGGCAGCGGCGTCATAGCCCGTAGTCGTGCCACCGAGAGGTATCCTGAACCCGCCGTTGCCATTGCCGTCTGGCGGGGCGACGTAACGCACGGTGGCGGTATAGCCCGAAGTGCGCAATAACGCAAGAAGTAGGAAAGCCTGATCACCATCACTGCCTTCTCGATCCAGCAACGTACGTTCAGGACCACGCATAAAGCCGTAACATGGCGTAAAACGAATCTGGTTGCGAACGAACAGGTAGCATTGTGCCCAATTGTAATCGAGGGCTCGGGCTGTTTCCGCAATCAGATCGTTCGGACCTGGCGTGACCGTGGTTGACAAACCAAGATCAAGCGCGAGCGGCGCTGGTTCTGGGTCGGGCAACGTTGCAGCCAAATTCTCGATAAGCGGCGGGGGTTCATCCTGTTGCGGTCCGCCAAGGGGCAATACGCTCCCGGAGAACGTTGCGGGGGCTGACAATAGAGCGGCTGCTTTCCATCCAGACCGGTTCGTGCTTCCATCTGGCGGCGTTTCTGCCGAGTGGACCACAGACGGAAGGACCAACCCTGCGAGCAAAACCGCGATTGAAAATGGCGGGAAGAGGCGCTTCATGGCGCGCTCCTTTCCGCCGTAGAGGCGTGATTACCAGCCGGCGAAACCTTGTAACTTACCGCGCCTGCTGGTGATCCGGCGAAAGCACCCGCTACCCGGTCGTCTGCATCGTAGTAAAATCGAATCAATGCTGAGTCAGCACCTGTGTTCCATGCGTTCGGATCGAGGCCGCCCAGCATGGCCTCGTCGTCGTCGATGCCATCGGCGTTGGCGTCGCGATTGGTGGTCGAGAGCCCATAGATGTAATAGCGCGCATAATCGCCAAGACTGCTGCCGGCGGAATCCCATTGGTAGGGGTTGGTGCCGGTTACCTTTAATTCAAGCAGGTCAGGGATGCCGTCACCATCGCCGTCCTGATCAAGAAAGCCACCCAGAAAGAAGGTGGCCGAAGCACCCATGGAGGCATGCCACATATTGAATGACGGGGTAGCGTTGAAATATCCGCGCATCCGCCAGTCTGTTGCAGCGCCGAGGAGGTTGTCGCGCGCCAGGATAGCCACCGGTCGCGAGGCGGGCGAGTAGATCCACGTATTCAAGGTGTTCGCGGAACCCGGGGCGACCCAGACGTTCGCGAAGGCCAGGCTGTTCGTGTCTGCCGGGATAACTGGGACTGACTGATCTACGCCCACCGTGTTGGTCGCATTGGCCTGCGATGCTTGCAAGGCGTTCTGTAACATCGTGACATTCGTGGCGTTGATCAGGGTCAGACCAAGGATCGCACGGTTGCGTTCACGGTCGGCATACCACTGCGTGAGATTTGTGCCGGAAAGGTACGAGGGCGGATCACTGTATGCGGAGCGTACCCACGCCTGTGGATCGAAGCTTGTTGGCACAGCATTCGTACGGAATGCCAAACAGTTGGTGCCATCGCTGACGCCCATGTAGATCCATGAACGCGAGGTTAATTGGGTCTCGATAACGCCCATTTTATAGAGCGGAACACCCAATGCTGAGGTTGGCTGAAACAAACCAAGGTTGGCAGCAATTTCTCCGTCAGTTGAAAAAACAAACAACCCACCATCTTGAGGAATCGAGAAGCGTCCCGATGGGTAAAGCACCAACAAGAAGCTCGATAACTGGTCGAACCCGGCGGCCACGGCCGCATCCAGGTCGGAGAACGAGGATAGCGTGCCTGCCGAATTAGTATTGAGACAGGTAGCCAGCAGATTTAAGGGGAATGCTGGTGCGATGGCATTGGTGGTCGATAATGGCACGCAATTCGTGTCGCCGCCACCACCCGGTGGATTAGTGTCTTCGGCGTAAAGATGGCAAACGCCAAGAGCTATCAGGGCACAAACGATCTTGGCTGCGCGGCGATTAGCGCCAAAATTCTGTGTTTTGCTTTCCGTCATCAGGGACATTGGGTCTTCTCCCCCACATCACATCTGCTATGTCCCATCCCTAAAAATAGCTGGAGCGTGCCTACTCACGCCCCCCTTCAGGCACCGCCAAGCGCCTTTACAAGAACGCTTTCAGCACGCCCCAATCGGGGCGTGCTTAAGCGCTATCTTGAAAGACTTGGCGGTAATTCGAAGGGTGATAGCGGCCGAAGCTACGTAAAATCTGTTGTCTTAGGTCAAATCATCGTGGCGCAAAAATTCCGTGGATTGGTTGCCTTCGCGAAGATCAGGACGAATGCTTTTGCGAGAATCCGGCCTCATCGACGAATCGCGTATGCTGCAGCAGAAACAGACGGCGTGCAAGTCAAAACACATTCAGATTTGCTGATTCGATGACCTAGTCACCGGGCGGTGCATGGCCGGGCGCGATGCTGATGCTTTGTCGTCAGATGGTGACACCCACCATGGCGCCTGCCCTTATAATAAAGATTGCCGCAGCCAAGGTGTACATATCCGCGTCATCCTTGGCTTATCCAGCAACGCCGCCCCCCGCCGCGGCCGTCCGGCCGGCCAGGCTGGCGCTGCCCCTGGGGCGTTTTTACCGCTCCGGCCAAACACCGCCGCCCTTTTCGTCCCAACGCAACGGTCGAGCCCGGCAGCGCATGGTGAGGAGGAGCGAGAGAGAGGTGGTAGGTGCTAGGTGGTAGGTGCTAGGTTGCTGGCGCCGGCTGACGGGCGGCAAGGGTACGCCGAGCAATAATTAACCGCGAATGAACGCTAATGGACGCGAATGGAATGGTCGTGGTGCTTCAGGGTTGCTGGCGCCGGGTGGACGGGCGGAGGAAGGCTCGGAACCTGGCGGGAGCAACCGCTAATGCACGCGAAGGCATGCGAATGGGGAGGTTTCCGCCGCGAAGGGGGTGCGAAAGTGTCAGGTGTCTGGGAGTCGCTGGCAGGCGAGACGTCGGTCCCGCCGCCCCCGGCGGCCTTGTGCCGCCGGAGCGGAGAGTTTCGCGCCAGCTAGAAGACCGACGCTAAAAGAGAAGATGGATCCGCGCGAGGGGCGGCCGGTGCGGCTGCTCCTCGCGCCCGGAGCCAGCGGGGCCGCCGCACCGGCGGGCCGCACTCCGAGATTC